>NZ_CAWNIB010000011.1:0-39860 GCF_963874405.1 Vibrio sp. V08_P9A1T1 | reverse complement strand
GCTTTGTGCTATACAAGCTTCAGTATCAGAGCGAATCTAATTCGCCATTTATAAAATCTGAGGAGAAAGCTCAATATGCTCAATAATCAACACATCGCCATTGTCAAAAGTACCATTCCTTTACTTGAATCTGCCGGGCCAGCGCTTACGGCTCATTTCTATCAGAGAATGTTTACTCACAATCCTGAGCTAAAAGATATTTTTAATATGACCCATCAACATACTGGCCGTCAGGGCGTTGCACTGTTTGAGGCGATTGCCGCGTATGCGAAAAATATTGAAAATCTCGCCGCATTAACCAGTGCAGTGGAACGTATTGCCCAAAAGCACACCAGCTTTAACATTCAGCCAGAGCACTATCAAATCGTCGGTCATCACCTTATTGAAACGTTGCGAGAGCTTGCTGCCGATGCCTTTACTCCTGACGTTGAAGCAGCATGGACGGCGGCTTATCTCTTTTTAGCGCAAGTCTTTATTGATAGAGAAGGGGAGTTGTATTTACAGCGTAAGCAGGCGATCGGTGGTTGGGAGAATGCGCGTGAGTTTGTGTTGCAAGATAAAGTGAAAGAGTCTGAATTCGTCACTAGCTTTATCTTTGAGCCTGCTGATGGCAAAGCAGTATTAGATTATCAGGTTGGTCAGTATATTGGGATTGAACTTAAGCCGGAAGGTGCGTCATACAGTGAAATTCGTCAATATTCCTTGTCACAAAAACCCAATGGAAAAAACTACCGCATTTCTGTGAAGCGTGAAGGCGTGGATACTGGACATCCTGGGACAGTCTCTAACTATTTACATGATTACGTTGAAAAAGGCAGTCGAGTGAAACTTTATGCGCCAGCGGGTGATTTTTTCTATGTTGAGAAGCTCGCTCCCGTTGTACTTATCTCTGCAGGTGTCGGGGCAACACCGATGCAAGCCATACTTCAACAGCTTGCGTCAGTAGGAAAAAAAGAGGTGACGTATCTGCATGCTTGCAACAATTTATCACAACACTCCTTTATTGACGAAACCGCGACCTTAATGGCGGTGCATCCATCATGGCAGCAAGTGGTCTGGTATCTGGAAAGTGAGCAAACACCAGCCAAGCAAGGTTCTATGATCTTGCATGAAGTTTGCGAGCAACTGCCGCTAACACAGGGGGATTTTTATATCTGTGGCCCCGTTGGTTTTATGCAGTTCATTGTTGAACAGCTTGAATTGCTTGGCGTAGCAAGAGAGCGTATCCATTACGAAGTCTTTGGTCCACACGCCTATTTATAAAGTATAAAGCGCTATCTCAATCTAGGCTCTTTTAAGGGCCTATACCCTTCCCATTTAAAGCTGCAGCGGTGTTGGTTACGTTCGCTTACCCCAATCACATAGTTTATCTATGCTCATGGGGATGAGCTCACTTGCCGTCTACTTGCAACTTCAAGTTGTTTGGGTATAGATACTGAAAAGTGGGCTGGGAATTAATGCTCACTTTTTATTTGTAGTGCTTGCCAAGTAATTTCATCGGAATGGCTATCGCTATCAATAAAGATAGAAGACCCACTAATCATCACTGAAATATCCATACCTCGGTTCAAGGAAGTAGAGAGTTTTTCAATCGTTGCAGCATCAAAGCGAAATAGATCGACATTGAGGTGAGAGAACTTTCCCTTGTTCTGCTCCCACCAAACCTGTGATTTCGTGTTAAAGCTGTAGACTTTCACCTGTTTTGCAAGCCGTGTGGCTTTTTTAATGCGATCAGCATCGGGTTCGCCGACTTCAATCCAGAGCTGAATTTGGTCATCTAATGATTTTAGCCAGAGATCAGGTTCTTCAATGGAAGAAAGTCCTCTAGTAAATGTTAGCTCGGGTGAAGCATTAAGACAAAACGCCAAAATGCGCGCCATCATTCGTTCGTTGCTTTCTGAAGGATGCTGAGCAATGGTGAGATTTAAAGAGTCATAATGATCGCGATTAGTATCCGTCAGCGCAATACGGAACTTATAGATTGTCGGTTTAAGAGCCATTGGAAGAATGCCAAGAGGTAAAAACGAAAATAGCCAGCAAATTGCTGGCTATTAGAATACTTAGTAAAAATTATACTAGGCGGATGTTTTCAGCTTGAGGGCCTTTTTGACCTTGAGCTACTTCAAACTCTACCTTTTGACCTTCAGCAAGAGTACGGAAACCGTCACCTTTAATTTGGCTGAAGTGTGCGAATACGTCTGGACCGTTTTCTTGTTGAATGAAACCAAAACCTTTAGTTTCGTTGAACCATTTTACAGTGCCAGTAGTAGTGTTAGACATGTTATGTCCCTTATAAAAATAAAAAATTTTAAAATACAGGTGTTGCTTTGAGACGAATTATTTAAATGAGACCATGAAACTAGAGGACACTTTGAATTGAATCTGAAAGGGAACTTTGGCTTACTTGTTACATTAATAACCCTGTTCAACAGAGCGGACACATAATCGCATGGTCCTCAATCAAAGTAAAGCATTTATTTTAAAATAATTGAGCATTAGGAATCTGAGCAGGTTATTCGTGATTTTTGTTACTTTTCAAACCATTTTTAGTCAACATTATCAGTGATAAGGCTCTGCCTATCTTTGGGGTTTTTGTCTTTTATTTTTAATATCAATCGGTTATGTTTTATGTGTTTTTAATTTCTATAATTTGTGTGGCTCTTTATTTTCTATTTTATCAATTTATAGGAAAGGTGACATAGGTCACACCTGTTCCTTGTCTAAATTGACTACTGTCAAGTTGACATCCCTCTTTGGGGGTATGATTTCCTTATGGAATACGATGCGCATCACATAAATGCAACGTGTTCTGTCAAAACCACATCCGTTGAGATTTGTGAGGAATAATGAATATTAAAAAAAGAATGATAGTGGGAGTTCTTGCTATTGGGGTGCTGCTCGGTTGGTTAAGCCTTGGAGGGACTCATGTCATCTTAGAAAAAACGTCGAGTACGGAATTTTGTCTCTCTTGTCATACTATGCAAGCACCCTTTCAGGAGTATCAAGGCTCGGTACACTTTAGCAATGCCAAAGGCATCCGTGCAGAATGCGCTGATTGCCATATCCCCACTGATACTATGGATTATTTAGTCACTAAAATCAGGGCGTCCAAAGATATCTATCATGAGTTTATTACCAAGAAGATCAGCACACCTGAAAAGTATGAAGCGCATCGAGCCGAGATGGCTGAAACTGTCTGGGCGCAATTAAAAGCGAACGATTCTGCGACCTGTCGTTCATGTCACAGTGAAGATGCGATGGAGATTTACGACCAAACGGCGCAAGCACAAAAAATGCATCAGTACGGTATCGACAATAATCAAACCTGTATTGATTGCCATAAAGGTGTGGCGCACATGCTTCCTGAAGTCAAAATGGACAGCCAAGCATTAGCCCATTTAGTCGAAGAGGCTAAGTTAACCCCTGTGGGCACTTCTATTGTTTATGCGATGCAATCTACGCCCATTTCTGATTTCGGAACGATCAATCCAGCGACGCCGCTGAAAGTATTGAATGAAAGCGATGGCAAGCGCACCGTTGAATTGAGTGGTTATCAGATGCAAGGTGCAGAACAAGTCTTGTATATGGGTGAAGGTAAGCGTGCTGTGATTGCTATGTTAACTGAAGCAGGGCAAAAAGCATTGAGCGTAAAAGAGTATAACGAAGATGCCTACGGAAATCAGTGGCGTCAAGTAACACTTGCCGGGGACATCGACACGCCAGTGTTGAGTAAAATGGATTCGCTTTGGGCATACGCTGAGCAATTGGACAATGTTTACTGTTCAACATGTCATGCCAAAATTCCGAGTAACCATTTTACGGTTAACGCGTGGCCTTCTGTGGCAAAAAGTATGGGGGACCGTACCTCTATTTCCGCAGAGGATCTAGAAATCCTCACGAAATATTTCCAATACAATGCGAAAGATGTTGTTGCCCAATAAAAAATGAAATAAGGATTCAGTGATGACTACTCTCACACGTCGAAGTTTTCTAAAAAGCGCTGGTGCAACTGCAGGTGCGGTCGCTATTTTTTCGGTTAAACCCATGCCAGTTCTCGCTTCCGCACCGCGAGGAGCTGGTGTACTGACTGCTGGGCGTTGGGGCGCTATGCTGGTTGAAGTTAAGGATGGGAAAATTATTTCCTCCAAGAATGCATTGCCGCAAACCGTACCCAATAGTCTACAAACCTCAGCGCCAGATCAAGTGCATACTCAAGCTCGGGTCAAATACCCGATGGTGCGTAAAGGTTTTCTAGCCAATCCCCATATGCCAGATGGTAAACGAGGAGACGATGAGTTCGTCCGCGTTAGTTGGGAAAAAGCGCTGCAATTAATCCACCAACAGCATGCCCGTATTCGCACTGCTTATGGAGCCGAGTCAATTTTTGCGGGCTCTTACGGCTGGCGATCCAGTGGGATTTTACATAAAGCCCAAACCCTACTGCAACGCTATATGAGTATGGCGGGAGGCTATTCGGGTCATTTAGGTGATTATTCTACGGGTGCTGCGCAAGTCATCATGCCTTACGTTGTAGGCTCAATAGAAGTGTATGAACAACAAACAACTTACCCTGTTGTACTTGAAAGTAGTGATGTTGTGGTGCTTTGGGGGCTCAACCCTATTAATACACTGAAAATAGCATGGAGCAGTACCGACGGCGCGGGGCTTGAGTTTTTTAATCAACTCAAACATTCTAAAAAAACCATTATCGCTATCGATCCTATGCGTTCGGAAACCATCGAATTTTTTGGTGAAAACGCTCAGTGGATTGCACCGCATCCTGGTACTGACGTTGCGATGATGTTGGGGATCGCCCATTCATTAGTTGAAAAGGGCCAACATAACCTTGAATTTTTGAATAAATACACCGCTGGTTACGACAAATTTGAAGCTTATCTGCTAGGTCATTCTGATGGTACGCCAAAGACAGCACAATGGGCTGAGGCAATTTGTGGCGTTCCTGCCAAACAACTAGAGCTATTGGCTGATATTTTTAGCAAAAATAGAACTATGATCATGGCTGGTTGGGGAATCCAACGTCAGCAATATGGTGAACAAAAACACTGGATGCTTGTCACTCTGGCTGCAATGCTAGGGCAGATCGGTTTACCCGGTGGTGGGTTTGGTTTTTCATATCACTATTCCAATGGCGGTAACCCAACGCGGACTGCGGGTGTTTTACCTGCTATATCAGCGGCTATTGATGGTGGTTCATCTGCGGGTAATGATTGGGCCGTTTCTGGAGCAGTAAATAGCTTTCCTGTGGCTCGTATTGTAGAAGCGTTGGAAAACCCATCCGGTCAATATCAACACAACGGGCATGAGAAAACGTTTCCTAACATCAAAATGATCTGGTGGGCGGGCGGTGCAAACTTTACTCATCACCAAGATACCAACCGTTTGATTAAAGCGTGGCAAAAGCCGGAACTCATCGTTATCTCTGAGCCTTATTGGACTGCGGCCGCAAAACACGCTGATATTGTACTGCCCATCACGACGTCATTTGAGCGTAATGATCTCACCATGACAGGGGATTATAGCAATCAACATTTAGTGCCGATGAAACAGGCAATTGAGCCTCAATTTGAAGCGCGAAATGATTTTGATGTATTTGCTGATATGGCGGAGCTGTTAAAACCGGGCGGACGTGCAGTGTATACGGAAAATAAATCCGAAATGGAATGGTTGGCTGGTTTCTATAAAGGAGCTCAAGCTATCGGTCGCCAGAATCGGATTGCAATGCCTAACTTCAGCTATTTTTGGAAACAAAATCAGCTCATTGAGATGAAATGGAACGAAGCGAACGCGAAGTTTGTGCGTTATTCCTCTTTCAGAGAGGATCCTATCCTGAACCCTCTTGGTACACCAAGTGGCAAGATTGAGATCTTCTCCAAAACCATCGAAGGCTTCAAATATAGCGATTGCCCGCCACATCCTATGTGGATGCCGCCAACGGAGTGGGTAGGGAATGCTCAAGCCGATGAACTGCAATTGATGACATCGCATGCGGCTCATCGTCTCCATAGCCAGTTAAACTATGCGGCACTACGCGAGCAATATGCGATAGCAAACCGTGAACCGATCTGGATTCATCCAGAAGATGCAAAAGTTCGAGGGATCAAAGATGGCGATCTTGTCCGTGCTTATAATCAACGTGGCCAAGTCTTAGTTGGCGCGCTGATCACGGATGGAATTAAGCAAGGTTCGGTCTGTATTCATGAAGGGGCATGGCCCGATTTTGATAAACCTCATGGTTTATGTAAAAACGGAGGATGCAACGTACTGACCGCTGACATACCTACGTCAAGGTTAGCCAATGGCTGTGCTGGTAACTCTTCAATTGTGAAAATAGAGAAATATATAGGAGAGCCACTTCCTCTAACCGCATTCACACCGCCCAAAGGCGCGTAAAAGCAAAAAGGCCACTAGATGAGAGTGGCCTTTACTTTTTAATCAGAGAGTCGTAGTCAGAGAGTAATATCAGCTCGCCGCGATTTTGTTTGCTCTACGAGGTCTATTTTGTCCAGCCGATCCGCTTCTCGTGGGTTGGTTTGCACTTGGTTTATTACTGTTTGAACGAGTGGAATTGGCCGCTTTCGGCTTTCTGTCATTAGTTTTGGTATTCGCGCTTATGCTGTGACCTTTTGCTACATCACCAGAGCGCTGTCCGTCATTATGTTCTGGTTTGTTCTTTTTCGGCTTTTTCGCTTTAATCGGTTGTAGCGAAGGAGATGCCGGTAATTTGTTCACTGGCGCAAAGCCTTCAACCTCAATTCGTTCTAGTAAATTTTGGGTAAGGCGCTCAATGGCAAACATGTCTTTTGCTTCATCGGCGCAGACCAAAGAGATCGCATTGCCTTCAGCGCCTGCGCGGCCTGTACGGCCAATTCGGTGAACATAATCTTCAGGGACGTTAGGCAATTCAAAGTTTACCACTTGTGGTAATTGGTCAATATCAATGCCGCGAGCGGCAATATCCGTTGCTACTAAAATGCGGATCTCACCACTTTTAAAATTGGCCAATGCCTTAGTACGTGCGCCTTGACTTTTGTTGCCATGAATAGCGGCGGCGCTGATGCCACTGCCTTCAAGTTGTGCGGTTAAGCGATTAGCGCCGTGTTTAGTTCGTGTAAATACCAACGCTTGTTGCCAATTATTTTCTTTGATTAGTTGAATCAATAGCGCTGGTTTTTTCGCTTTATCTACAGGATGTACCCACTGTTTGACGGTTTTGGCGGTACTATTGCGTGGCGTAACCGAAATCTCGACTGGGTTGTTAACTAACCCTTTCGCAAGTTGGCGAATTTCATCGGAGAAAGTGGCCGAAAAGAGTAGGTTTTGACGTTTTGCTGGCAGCAGTGCAAGGATCTTTTTAATGTCACGAATGAAGCCCATGTCTAACATGCGATCCGCTTCGTCTAAGACCAAAATTTCTAATTGGTTAAATTTAATCGCATTTTGGTTGTATAAATCCAGCAGTCGACCCGGTGTCGCGACCAAGATATCTACTCCACGACGCATTTTCATCATCTGTGGGTTAACTTTCACACCGCCGAAAATAACTTCAGAGCGTAGTGGAAGGTTTTGTCCGTAAGTTGCCACGTTGTCGGCAACTTGCGCGGCTAATTCACGTGTCGGCGTCAGAATTAATGCACGCACTTGGTTGGGGCCTACTTTTGGGCCTTTAACTAATAGATCCAAAATGGGCAGGGTAAATCCTGCTGTTTTCCCGGTACCTGTCTGGGCCGCTGCCATCACATCTTTGCCTTCAAGAACGGCTGGAATAGCTTGCGCCTGAATTGGCGATGGTGTTTCGTAACCTTGAGAAGCAACGGCTTTCAGGATGGCATGGGATAAACCCAGAGAGGCAAAACTCATTAAAATGTCTCGATATGTAAATAAGGAAGTGATCCGCATCACGTTGCGGAAAGGCGCAAGCATACAGTAGTCACAGCAAAAGTGCTACGGAATGTCTCTGTTTGCCACTTGTCAGTAACAAATAGTGCGTATTTTCTTCCGAGAACATTAGAATTATTAATTTTAATGTAACCGGTTTCGGAAACCGGTTACATTTTTCCGATAATCGTTTATGATGTCACGCAAAGTAGCAAAGCGATGATGTATTTCTATACAGCCTGTCCACATGGCGTGAAATAGCATATTAGATCGACATAAGGGTACATTGAGTCAGCAAATGAAGACGAGGTAGATGACGATGGCAACGAATGGTTTTCCAAAAGATTTTTTATGGGGTGGGGCTGTAGCAGCACATCAAGTTGAAGGTGGATGGAACCAAGGTGGAAAAGGAGTCAGCATTGTCGATGTGCTCTCAAAAGGAGCGCATGAAGTACCTAGGGTGATGACCTCCGGTGTGGATGCAAATTATTTCTATCCTAATCATGAAGCCGTTGATTTTTATAGTCATTACAAAGGTGACATTGCACTTTTTGCTGAGATGGGTTTTAAATGTTTTAGAACCTCAATTGCTTGGACTCGTATTTTTCCACAAGGTGACGAAGTCTCGCCCAATGAAGCAGGGCTACAATTTTATGATGATCTTTTTGATGAATTGCTGAAATACGGCATTGAGCCAGTTATTACGCTTTCGCATTTTGAGATGCCATTCCACCTTGTACAACAATACGGGGGATGGGCAAATCGCAAGCTTGTGGATTTCTTCGTTAACTTTAGCCAAGTGGTGATGGAGCGTTATAAACAGAAAGTGAAATACTGGATTACCTTCAATGAGATCAATAACCAGCGAAATTGGGAATTCCCACTGTTTGGCTACTGTAACTCAGGGGTGATCTTCACTGAACATGACAACCCAGAGCAGGTGATGTACCAAGTCATGCATCACCAATTTATTGCCAGTGCTTTAGTGGTCGATCTCGGTCATAAGATCAACCCTCAATTTCAAATGGGTAGCATGATTCATATGATGCCGCTTTATCCCGCGTCGTGTCGTCCAGAAGATATGATCCGCTCTCAAGAAATGATGAGAGAGAAGTACTTGTTCAGCGATGTGCAAGTTCGTGGCTATTACCCAAGCTATATTTGGCGTGAATGGGAGCGAAAATCGATAACCGTTGATATGCTCGATGGTGATGAAGCGATACTGCGTAAGGGCTGTGCCGACTACCTTGCGATCAGCTATTACATGACGAATATTGTCTCGGATGATCGCAACGCTGAAGGTGAAACAACAAGTTTATTTAAACAAAGTCGCTTAAACCCTTATCTCACCGCGTCTGATTGGGGATGGCAAATTGACCCGGTAGGGCTTCGCTACGCGCTTTCTGAATTGTATGAACGCTACCAGAAACCGATTTTTATTGTCGAAAATGGTTTTGGGGCGATCGATGAAGTCGATGAGCAAGGCCAAATGCAAGACGATTATCGGATTGAGTATTTACAAGCACATATACGAGAAGTGAAGAAGGCCATTGCTATAGACGGCGTTGATGTCATGGGCTACACCCCTTGGGGCTGCATCGATTGTGTGTCGTTCACCACTGGTGAATATAAAAAACGTTACGGTTTCATTTATGTAGACAAACACGATGATGGTTCTGGTTCAATGGCTCGCAGTAAAAAGAAAAGCTTTTACTGGTATCAGTCCGTGATCAAAACCAATGGCGAACAATTATAAACGTGGAATGACAATAATAATTGTTGATTGAGAGCGTTCATCCAGCTTAGGAAATTAGGTAAACTCCCTCGGCTTCCAAGAGTCGGGGGTTTTTATTAGGAGTCACCATGGCGACAATCAATGACGTTTGTAAAGCAGCGGGCGTGTCTAAAGCCACCGTATCGCGCGTACTCAATCAAACTGGCCAAGTAAAAGCAAGTACGCGAGAAGCCGTTTTACAAGCCATGTCCACCTTGGGTTATCAACCTAATGTGTTGGCGCAAGCATTAGCCACAAACAGTGCAAATGCGATTGGGCTGATACTTCCTCAGTTTCAAGGGAGTTATTTTGGTAGCTTATTGCATCAAGCAGCACAAGGTGCCGAGCAAGCACGTAAGACCTTACTTGTCATGGACAGTCACGATAATGCGGCAGGCGAATTAGCAGCAGTGCGCTCATTGCTCACTCAGCGTTGTGACGCCATCATGCTTTACAGCCGCCATTTGTCGAATCATGAGCTGGCATCATTGCAATCTGATGTTTCAGTGCCACTGATTGTACTCAATCGAACCTTGGAAGAAGTCGGTTTGCATAGTTTTGGTTTTGAGCAGCATCAAGCCGCTTCTTTAGCGATTAATCACTTGCTTGAACTTGGCCATCGCCGCATTGCTTGCATCACTAGCCCTTTGGACAGTGATACAGGACAACAGCGATTTGCTGCTTATCAGTCAGGCTTACAGCAGGCTGGTATTGAGCTCAATCACACGCTCGTTGTTGAAGGTGATAATTCTATGCTGGCGGGTTATGCCGCGGTTCAACGGTTATTAGAACAACAGAGTGAGTTCAGCGCTATTTTTGCTTGTAACGATGATATGGCACTAGGAGCAATGCGCGCACTTTACGAACATGCCATTTTGGTACCCAATCAGGTATCTGTGATGGGGATTGATGATGAGCCTGCGGCTGCGTATTCGGTGCCCAATCTCTCAACAATATCGCTTCCTATTGAGCAACTGACGAAGGATGCAGTAGCCTTGGCCCTACAATTGGCTGAAGGGAAGGGCTCGGATGATGCCAAGATACATCGCTATCTAGGTAAGCTGGTGCTTCGAGAATCAACGTGCGCACCTTAAGAGGCCTCGCAGATTAATGACTCATTGAAATAATGAGCATTTATTTTAATTAACTGTATAAATCCACAGTTAATTGCTTGACATTATGTCACTCTTTACTAAGCTGTATGTATGCACAGTGAAGTTGGAGGTGAAATATGTTGTGGGAAACGCTAGAACGAGTTAACCGCCTTCGCCAAGAAGCGTTAGCCAACCCAGACTTTGTCCAATCCGCGCAAGACCATGAAGAGACATTGAAGCAGGTCGAGCAATACTTTGAACCAACGAAACGACGCAAGGCAGCAAAACGTGCAAAAACCCTTGCAGATATTTATCAACAGACTGAATTTGGTGAAAATCCATCTGGTGTTCAACATTAGTCAGTGTTTGACATGAGCCAATGTTGAACATGCATTAGTAAAAATGGTTTAGCTTGCAAAGAGCTGCTTGATGCGCAGCTCTTTTGCGTTTCCTTCCTTAAGGCTGAGCGTTTGTCTTTATTCGGCTCAGTTCATTCAGCCAGTTGATAAATAGTACAGTTTAAGTGAGATTTATCGTCTGATCTAAAGGCGATTGTCCGCATTTGGTTGGGGAGCAAAAAGAAGCTGGAGTCAGAAAATTGTAGTACGTTGTCATGTTCTAGGTGAACGTAAAGTGCAGGTCGGTCAGTGGTCAAACAGAGACTGCCCGCACGATATTCACACAATATGCGAGCCGATTTTAAGGGCAAGCGTTTGGGTACATCCGGCAGCCAAAAATTATCCCGCTGGCCATCCGTACTGACAAAGTAGATCGCTCCTTTTTCTGGTGTGAAATCCCTTATTGTGTGTTGCCACACGATTTGGTTACTCTCTTGGGGCAGTCGTTCATTGATTGACCAATGCTTTCGCAATTCTCCTTCCCATCCAAACCAATATATGTCACCCACAAGGTATTGCTCACCGGGCGCATCATTAATGGCTCTCAGTGATAGGTGTTTCTCATCTTCAGAAAAACAGGCCAAAAGCGGGTTATAAAACCGTTTGGCGTGATAATGTAATTGCTTCCAGCGTCCAGAATACTCAATGCTTGACCAAGACGCGACGGGCCAGTTGTCATTGAGTTGCCAATATAATATGCCACGACAAATCGGTGAGGTTGCCCGCCACGCTTCGACAGCCGTTTTAATCGCCATGGCTTGCTGAACTTGGCTCAAATAAAGCATCTGCTGGAAGCCATTCGGGAAACGGAAATAGCGAGTAAACATTTCGGTGATGATGCTATTACCACGAGCATTCTTTTGGTGATGTTCAAAATGAGGCGCACTGATATTCCAGTCGCTTTCTGGGATAATCTGCTTCACTTCACTAAATGAAGGCCAAGACTGATAACCGAATTCTGAACAAAATCGTGGGGATATTGAATGGTAAGCGTCAAAGGATTTACCTGAATGCCACACATCCCAAAAATGCATGTCACCTTTATTATCATCATGCCAAGCGTCACCAAAATCTAATTCACCATTGCAAGGTGAGCTTGCCCAAAAACGGCGACTTGGATCTTGTTCATTGACGAGGATTTCTAAAAAACGATTGAGTCGGTCGTAATTGACTAGGTATTTTTCACGGTTTTCTCGAGATTCTGGATACCAAGTTAATGAACCAATCACCTCATTATCACCACACCAAATGGCAAGGCAAGCATGGTGCTTCAAACGTTGTATTTGTTGTGTGACTTCTTGCTTTACCTCTTCTAAGAAACTCGGTGTTGAAGGGTATTGTGCGCAGGAAAACATCAGATCTTGCCAGACTAATAATCCGAGCTGGTCGCAAAGTTGATAGAAATGATCGTGTTCATAATCACCTCCTCCCCACACACGAATCATATTCATGTGAGCTTCTTGTGCGGCTCGTAACAGCTGTTGATAACGGGAAAAATTGACTTTGCTTGGCATGGCGTCCATTGGTATCCAATTCGCGCCCTTCACTGATATCGAGACCTCATTCACGATAAAGGTCATTTCACTGCCGATGGAATCTTGCTCAGTGCGCAACGTGAGACGTCTTAAGCCAACTTGGCGGTTGATCTGCTGCTGTGCCATGGCAATAGACAGTGTGTATAAATAAGGGTCACCGTAACCGTTTGGCCACCAGAGATGCGGATGGTGGACATCAATATCCACACTGCTTTGGTTGCAAAAAGCCTCACTATCGATCGTAATAGTTTGATCGCCAAAAGTAAGTGTGATGGGTGTGGAGAGCGATTCGCTATGCCGTATTCTCACGTGCAGCGTAACGTGTGTTAAAGCATGCCAAACTTGTTCAATATCCACACCCAGCAGTGAATATTCTTGTACCGTTTTTAATTGCATTGGTGCAAAAATACCACAAACAGCAAGGCATATACCCCAATCCCAACCACTGTGGCATTGAGGTTTTCGCACGGTGTTCATGTGAGGAAGTTGATTATTCCCTTGCGCCCACGGAATGGGAAAGGGCAGCTCATCGGCTCTTTGCTTGGCTACCGAAGCGGCAGGTTCAAATCGCCATTCAAAATGATTTACACCAATTTGCAGATAAGGGCGAATATTAACAGTATAGGTTTGAAAAGCATTATGGCACTGTAAAACCTTCTGTCCGTTGATCCATAGATCAGCAAACGTATCGACCTTATTCAGCTCCAGTAAGTGGTTTGGGCACTGAAGGTCTGCCGCATTTAAAGTGTTCGCTTTTGTTAATACCCAATGACATAAACCAGCCCACTGAACCTGAGACTCATTGGATGCATAATAGGGATGAGGGATCAAACCCGCTTGCAGTAATGCATGATACTGGTCGCCGGGCAGTGTCATCGCGATTTGGATATCGGGATACTCGGGTGAGCTCAATCGCCATTCACCGTTTAAATCAAACATAAATCCACCTCAAAAAATACGATTTACAAGGGCTAAATGAGCTGATTTAACCATGCACTATGAAATAAAAATTGTGCATGGGTGGCAGGCTCAAAAGTTGTGCGAAGTTTTTAGGTTAAGTTGCGAAGCAGTCAATAATTATGATTTTCTTGACTTTAATTTGACGTCACTAAGCTTGACGAGCGGCTGGTTTTAACTTGTTTTGTCTTGGCACATCTTGAAACAATTTGTTGTGAAAGTGTTCGCTTGTGGCGGTTTATATAAAGAATCATTTTGGAAATGGTGCTGAAAGGTGTATAAATGCCGCATTCAAACAGAGAGAGAAAATATGATGAAAATCGACAAGCTAGAAAATAAAAACCGCCGTATCCGTAAGAAACTGTTTTTAGGTGAATTTGCGATCCTCGGTTTTGAAGTTAGCTGTACAACGTCTATCAAAGACTTTGAACAATACGATCTCTTCGTTGATGAGTTTATTGATTACGTTGATAACATCGGTCTTTGTTTCGGTGGTGGTGGATTAGAGATCTTTGACGGCTTTGTGTGCGCAGCCGATCGCTACCGTTCAGCAACAGAAGAAGATAAAGCGTTGGTTGTAAAATGGTTAGAAAATCGTGCTGAAGTTAGCAAAGTTGTTGCTGGTGAATTAGTGGATGCCAATTACGCTTAATTGCTCTTCTATTCTACGTTATTCAGCCAGTGCTTTTCATTTGCGATGTCTGACAAAAAAGCCGGAGTGAAACCACTCAGGCTTTTTTATTACGCTAAATTTTATTACGTTAAAAATCAGCATGTTTAACAAAGTAAGGATTGTTGAATTTATTGGCGTGACCAACAATCGAAACCACTAAACGGTTCCATAGCGCTTTATCAAAAGGTTCTTTAGGAATGGCAGGGTAAAGTGTTTCGACCTCTTCTCTGGCAAAGGCCATAAACTCTTTCTTTTTCCTCTTGTTATACTCTTGGGCGACATTATTGTAGTTGCGGATCCACTCTTTCTTAAAGCGAAGCAAGGCGGGCTCGGCTTTTTCTAAAGGTAGCCGAGAGAGATAAACGCGCTTATACGAGATTTTGCGATCAATCATCGTTCGCATACTGGTTTGAATGTAGGTACCGTGCTGCGTAATGGAAATATCGCTCTCATCAAACAGATTCACACACCAGCCCTTAGGCCAAAAGTCAGCCTGTTTATACTGATTATTTCTAGCGGTTAATACTTGATGAAGCACTAAATCAGAAGTGCCTTTAAAGGTTTGCTGCCATGTGGCTATGCGAATTTGCAATGAACCAGGCAAGCGATAGACATTGGTAAACTTATCTTCGTTCATGACTTCTACAGTAATTGGTTGAATAAAATACAATTTTTGAATGCCATTTGAGTACAGGGAATGCACCTCAAAGACGAAAGCCAAACGACGTGTCGATTATTTTATGACACATAAAATTATGTGCAGAGTACTCAGCTAATGATTTCAATTATAAGTATAAAAAGTGAGCGAGGTGGATTTTACAAGGTTTACATTAAAATGCGAGCTTAAGTTGGCGTTAAATCTAATAATGATCAGCGATTATTTGCCTTATCTTGCAAAATTTGACTTTCTAGGTAGAGATAACTCGTTGTATTGCCTAGTCTAGTTAATAGAACTTCACAACTCGAGACCAATCATGGAGATCAAGTACCAGCAGTGGCAGCATAAGCTATACATGAAAGTGCTCAAATTGGCCGCAGCGATTCTGCCCATCTCCAAGCCAACCTTGTTTATTGGTAAAGAATCGCTCAAGCAACTCTGTTATTCGGTTTCTTTGATGGGTATTGAACGCGTGCTTGTCGTAACAGACCAAGGCATTGAAAAGCTTGGTTATGTAAAAAAACTAACCTTTGAGTTTGAGCGCGTTGGTGTCAGTTGTGTGGTGTTTAACCATGTATTGCCTGATCCTACTTATGATCAAGTTGAAGCCGGCCTCCATCAGTACCGATTGGAGAAGTGCCAAGGCGTTGTCGCTATTGGTGGCGGCTCTTCAATCGATTGTGCAAAAGTGATCGCCGCTTGTGCTACTAACCGCAAGTCGATCAAACGTTTAGTGGGGTTGTTAAAAGTATGGAAAACACCTGCGCCGCTGTTTGTGATCCCAACCACGGCAGGAACGGGCTCTGAAGTGACCGTCATTGCGGTGGTTTCTGACCCTCAAACTCAGCAAAAAACACCGATTACTGACCCGAAACTTGTGCCACTTATTGCAGCGTTAGATCCGATGCTGATGATGGCCTTGCCTACTCATATTACTGCGCAAACGGGGTTGGATGCACTCACGCATGCAGTGGAAGCCTTTATATCACGTAATGCCACGCCAGAGACTGATCGCTATGCCATCGCTGCGGTTAAACTGATCCACGATAACTTGGAAAAAGCGGCGTTCTTTGGCCAAAATTTGACGGCGAGACAAAACATGGCTCTGGCCTCTTATTACGCTGGACTTGCTTTTACCAAAGCCAGTTTAGGGTATACACATGCCATCGCCCATGCGGTTGGGGCGAAATACCATTTCCCGCACGGCTTAGCGAATGCAGTTGTGTTGCCACATGTATTGGAATACTCCAAAGAGGCGGCGAAAGATAAGCTGGCTAAACTGGCTGACGTACTCAAAATAACCGATCCACATTTGACCGATTCAATGAAAGCGGACGCCTTCATTGGGTATGTGAAAGAGCTCAATCACACACTGCATATCCCTAAACAGTTACAGGGGGTCATGCCAGAGCATATTCCAGAATTGGCCAAACAAGCTTTTCGTGAAGCGTTTTGGAATTATCCTGCGCCAAAATATATGCAGCAAACGGATTGCGAAGCGATTTTTAGGAAATTGTAATCTACATTCAGCGTTATCTTTGACCGCTCTCGTCATCATAGCAACGAGAGTGGTCAAATTAGGTCGATTCATTTTTTAAGCAGTATCAACCCACTTGGCAGAGTATCACCGAAGACACGTTTGGATTCTGTGTCAGACAGGTCATGCACTTCATTAACCAAAGTAAACCAAGTTTCTGGAACCTTACTCTGCTTTATCTTGGCTAAAACGAGCTGACGAACATCATCGCTAATATCAAAAAGACGATCTCCTGTCTTGCGACACATCATTACCGCGGCAAAGGCAATCATCGGTTCTTTTTGCCAGTTTTGATCAAGCAACTTCGGTAACCATTGTTCCACTTGCGCTCTTGGGATGACTGAATGTTGACTACCATACAGTAGCGTCCGAGAGGCTAACCGCCCAAGGGCCCACCAGTGTGCTTGTTCACATTGAGTTTGATTAATCGCTTTGTTCAAAAACCACGTGGCAAGTAATACTTTATCTTCCACTTCTAGATGTTCCAGCGAAGCGGCAAGCCGCACCATTGCTTCGTACCCTTTGTCGTGCGCTTCTTGAGCTGATTTTGGATTTTTGATTGCGCTAGGGTGAAGATACTTAGCGATATCCGCTAGAATCGTTTCTTGTTGCTCCTGCCTCAGTCCGCCAGCAATACGCCGCCAAAATACCCACCAATCGCTCCAGCCTTGATGATTTTGGAATTGAATACCTTGTTGATACAGATTCCACATCTGTTCCATACGCCAAGGATCAGTTGGGTCGCCAAATCCTGGTCGCAGGGCAAATCCAGCCAGACGCAACCAGTTTTTCTCGTGTTGCTCTGAGCGACGTCGACGTTTACGGCCTTGAGAAAATGCATCAAAGAGCGGTCGTAGCGTGGTGAAATCCCATTCATCACGTGGCCCTAAAAGCTTATCTAAATCTTTGCCAAGCGTTTTTATGGCTTGGTTATCAGAGGCTTTTTTATTGCCACTATAAAGGTGTGTGATGAGCGAAATCGCCTCTGACAAGCGAGGATGACGTTGGATTTCACTGTCTGACTCACTGTGCTTGCGAACTTCAAACTCAAGTTGCCATCGGTTTTTTTCGTCCTCAACACTGACACATTCAATCTTAAGCGTGCCGACTTCAGTTAATTGACAAGCCAGTTGAACTTCCACTCGTTGCTTTTGGTTAGCATGCAATAGAGCAGCATCATTTCCTTTTAACGCCGTTATATAAGGAGGCAGTGGCGTAAAAAGCTCATGTTCAACAGCCAATAACAGACCATTTTGAACGCGGCGATCAGCAAACATATCGTGAGTCGAGGTCAGGATGTTGAAGCGTACGGGTTCACCTAACGTCAGTGAAAATCGACGGCTGGTTAAGCGTATCTCTTGTCCTTCTTCGGTGCCTTTAGCCAAGACACACAGAGCATGTCCCGCACTGTTTTTTTCAGGCAGGTGTAAAAAATAAGAGCGTGCCGATCCGCCGCCGATTTTAAGCTGTGCACCTTGGCGAGCTTTACCATACGCGACAGCACCGAGTGCGACTGCCCAATCAGGGTGAGGATTATCAAGCAGGGTGATCGGCGAACCTCGCCAATCGGTCAATAATTGAGTGATGCGCTTTGTGATAAGCTCACTATTAAATACGCCGCCATTGAGCAGCAACCCAACGGGAATGGCCGTTGCGTTTGACTCTTGCTTGAGCGCAAGGCGAGAAACGGCTTGGTGTTCAGCTAAAAATTCAGCAATGTGTTTACTCACGGCAGGGTCTGCTGCGTAGGGCAAACCGAATTCCACCACAGCACTGCGGCGTTTAGTTGGACGTTCTTGTACCGAGCAAAGTGGGAAAAAGCCTTCCAGTGCAATCTCATGTACCTCTTGTTTCGTCAGGGAAATGCTTTTTGCTGCGCCTAATAGCTTTGAACCACTGCCAAGGAGCGTAATTTTTAGCTGCTCTGGGGTTTGGTTTGATAAGAGTTGCTCTTTGACTTGGCGAGTTTGCTGAATTAGTTTGCTCAAACTGGCGGCGGTTAATTTTTTCGAACCGTCAAAGCGCTGTTCAGCTAGATGAGCTAATGCTAAATCAAGGTTGTCACCTCCGAGCATTAAGTGATCACCCACGCCAATTCGGTCAAGAGAAAGTTGGCTGTCTGCGCTGTGTTTCGCTTCAATTAAACTGAGGTCTGTCGTACCACCGCCCACATCACAAACCAAGATCAAAGGGAGTGATTGCAGTTGCTGTGAGGCACAATGGCGGTGACGTGCGTACCAGTCATAGCAAACGGCTTGTGGCTCTTCAAGTAGTACAATTGAGCTTAAGCCAGCCAGTGTTGCAGCTTCGATGGTGAGCTTACGAGCCGTTTCATCAAATGATGCCGGTACGGTGATAATGACATTTTGATCTTCAAGTCGATGACTTGGATGACGGTAGTTCCATGCTTGCCGGATGTGATTGAGATAACTGGCGCTAGCAATCACAGGGGAAACTTTCGCCACATCGTGAGCGCCTGCCCACGGTAAGATGGCTTGCTTGCGATCAACCCCTTGGTGGGAGAGCCAACTTTTCGCGCTGGATACTTGTCGCCCTTCTACTTTTGCACCTAAATCTCTTGCCCATTGGCCAATAATTACCTCTTTGCTATCGCCCATAACCGGTTTAATTTGCCAAGGGAGCGATAGGGCATCAGGTGCGATCTGCCCGTCGGCTGGGTGATAACGAAATGACGGAAGGAGTGGTTTTCGAACCACTTCACCGGGGCCAATCAATTGGTCGACCTCAAAAAGATGCACGGGTGAGTCTTCTAACGATTCGGTGATTTCACAAAATGCCACCACAGTATTGGTGGTGCCTAAATCGATACCGACGAGAAAGCGAGGAGAAGACATGGAGGCTCCTGAATTTCAAAAACGGCATCCGAAGATGCCGTGTGGGGATTATTGAGTGACTTGAGGATCTTCACGCACATCGAACTCAACGTGCCATGTTTGGCCGTTGTCGGTCGCAATGGCTTCTAAGTGAAGTGTCCCGAGCTCTGTGATCGTTGAGGCTAAGTGAACCGGAACGACTTCGCCTTGTCGACGTCCTTCAGAAACAGGTAAGGTGACGTGGATCTCGGGCAGCTCTACAAGTTCTTCTGGAGCCCAATAATCTAAGTGCATGCCAGCTTCGTCATCGCGGCGTATTGTTGAACCAAAGAATTGAAAATGTACAGGCTCACCAATGACCAATCCAAACTCTTGGCTTGGTACGCGGACACTGGTTCCTTCTTCCATGCCAAATGGGGCGACGCACAAGGCTTCCATCGGCGGTGTGATCCCCGGAATGGCAGGCATAGCACTTTCAATACCGACGTAATAACTCGAGGCTATACCACCGCGAATACGCACACCTTGTCCACGACGAACTGCGCCGTAATACGCTGCGCCGCAGGCGACGGCTAAATCAAGGTCTAAGCCTGTTAAGCGCTTCATCTGTGGTGCTCCCACAGTGCTCAACCAAGCATTAATAGTGCTGAGAAGACGGTTTGCTAATAAATCGGATTTTAACACGCCACCGTTTAGTAAGATGGCGGTCGGTTTGATAAAATCCATCTCCGGAGCTTCGCCCATACCGGGCATGCCAGCAAATGGATTATCATTCAGAGCGGATATGTCGCTACCCATTGCATGGGCTTGTTTTGCCAAGAACGCGGCGATATGGCGGGTAATTCCAGCGTCTTGCGCGTAGGGAAGGCCCATTTGCGTTAATGCGCCACGTGCTTTTTGTACGGGATGATCAGTGATAGTCACTTGTGGGAAAAAACCATCGACCAAGGTTTGTTGCACTTCTTGTTGAGTCAATTCGGTTTTAAGCGTTGTACCGAGCAGTTTTGAACCGCGACTTGGTACCACAATCGGTACGGAATGTAGGGCACTGTCATTAAGAAGCGCCTCTTTTGCATCTCGGCAAGCGTGCGTCATCGCTTGTACTTGCCAAGGGGCTAATTCTTTACCTTCTTGCGCCAATTTCATTTTTAAACGGTAAGCAAGGGCAAGGTCCATATTATCGCCGCCGAGTAAAATGTGCTCACCAACCGCAATCCGATTGAGCGTTAAGTTACCAGCGTCTTCAGTCACTTCCACTAAGGATAAATCAGTGGTTCCCCCACCAATATCAACCACGAGAACAATGTCACCCACCTTGACTTCATCGCGCCACGCATCGTGGCTATTATCTATCCAACTGTATAAAGCCGCTTGTGGCTCTTCAAGCAGCGTTAATTGCTCAAAACCAACGTTGCGTGCTGCTTCAGCGGTTAAATCTCGGGCGGCTGGATCAAATGAAGCGGGTACTGTTAACGTGACATCTTGTGTAGCTAAGGGGAAGTCAGGGTGAGCGTGATCCCAAGCGCTTTTTAAATGCTCTAGATAGCACTCAGTGGCTTTTAATGGCGAGATCTTTTCCACTTCATCGCTGCTACCCACGGGTAAAAATGCATCACGTCGATTGACGCCACCATGACATAGCCATGATTTGGCACTGGCGACTAAACGAATCGGTGTCTTACTGCCAAGGTTGCGCGCAATGGCACCGACTAAAGCTTTTGGCTCGGCCGACCAAGGCAAAACGCGTGCGGCAGGGCTCATCTCATGTTCATGAGGCTGGTATAAAAACGAGCCTAATTGATGACGGCTTTCAACCGTACCGGGCGCGGTAAGTTGAGGGATGCTCATTACTGAAACGCGAGCGTTTTCATCCTGTGTATCAACATAAGAGAGCACGCAATGTGTTGTGCCTAAGTCAATACCAATACTAAATTTTGGCGCTGTCTGTTCCATTACAATTCAACCTCGGCAGGGGCGATGATTGAAGCATCATACTGTTCAGCCAATTTAGGCAAAGTGATAGCTGTTGCTTTCCAGCCTTTATGGACTAAGGTGCCATTAAAGGGTGCTGAACCCGTCACATTACCCGTTAAGCGAACTTCTTGCGGGTTGAAACCAGCTTCAATGGTAATTCGACTCTCTTCATCTTCGCCGCGAATGGGCGTGAGCTGAATGTAATCTTGTAGAACTTTTTTACCACCGGCGTGGATCACGCGCGCCGCGGCTCCAACTTCCTCATCTGAAAAGGCGGTGACATCTTCATTTAAGAAGTCAATCAGACGAGCTTCTTGCTGCATTAACGACAAAAGTTGTAGGGCGGAATCGGTTGGCGCTGTCGCTAATTTAGATTCGACTTCAACTACGCGCTCAATCACTTTTTCTACTTCTACGATTTTTTCGACTTCAACAATCGTTTCAACCGGCTTTTCGACTTCGACAATTTTCTCGACAGGTTTTTCAACAACTTTCTCAACGACTTTTGATTTGCGTGATACCACAATGAGAAGTAGCAAAAGGCTTGATGCACTTAGCCCAGCATGCAGCATATCAAAGGTGGTAGGGATCATATTTAAATCGAAGTTCATCACAATTCTCTTTACACAATGAAGTAGGCGTGGGAATTCTCGTGAGCCTACGGTGAATAGACTTAAAAATAGGGGCGCAGCTTACCATATTCAAGGCGAATACAGGATAGAAAGTCCGCATCATCACGTTTAAGCTAAAGTGATTGCTTGCGTTTTGAGCAGTATCAATCATTAATTCTCTATTCTGGTTCAACTTTAAGATTAATTGGTTAATAAATTGGTGACTGGCTATTGATTTACCTACTTTTATAAGAGTAATTTGAGTCCTGAGTCCTGAGTCCTGAGTCCTGAGTCCTGAGCCACGGAGAGGCTGTTATGTTCGAGAGCGACAAAAAGGTGATCTATCCTTTATGTATTTCAATTATTACCTTAATGATGACAGCGTCAGTCATCTCATTACTCTACATTAATCAAAAGAATCATATTGTCATGTTGTTTGATAGCCACGCCGAGCATCAAGCAAGCATATTAGACACGTTGGTTGCAAATGATGTCAGTTTTATTGGTTCGGCTGCCAATTTTTTGCATGCTACCGAGGGGGGGAGTGTGCAAGGATTTGACGTTTTTGCCCATGGGGTTATGTCAACATCCTACAGCCTTATCGGTTTGCAATGGTTAGCGAAAGTAACAAAAGATGATGCTGACGAATTTGTAACATTAATGAGGGATCGTTTGCCTCAATTTGAGTTATTTACAGTACCTAAAGCGGCTCAAAAGGTGATTGGATTTTCTGAAGAGAATGAACAACCCGTTTATGTTCTGAGTGATATTTATCCTCAAACCAAAAGTAACCTTGAATTGCTCGGCTTCTATTCGCTACGCCCTCGCTTTCAAAGAATTGCTGCACATATTGAGAGTACGGGGCTACCTGCTATATCCGATAAGGTCCGCCTATTGCAAGATGGCATAGAAGCACACCACAAAAAGGATGGATTATTGGTATATCATCCCGTTTTTAGCTACAACAAACAGGAAATGATTGGTGTGGTAGTGGGTGTTATTCGACTCTCTACTTATTTTGATGGATTGGTGAGCCGCACGGCGTCCGATCATCGATTGTATATGAAAGTAACCGATCTCGGATTTGATGCCGAAGATGATCCGATTCTATTCCAAAGCCCAGATTGGGATTCTATTAAAGGCATCGAAATAGAGAAACGCTTATCTCTGCCTAACCGTGATTGGAAAATTGATTTTAAGTTCTCAGAACCAATAGCGAGCAACATACAGTGGATTTTAGTAGCGCTCAGCGTCGGTGGTTTAATTATTTCGATCTTGTTAGGTTATGTTGTCTATTTGTTGATGAGAGAAAAACTTCATCTTAGCGAGATGCTAGAAGAACGTACTGAAGAACTGCGCTTTTTAGCGGACCACGATAGTTTGACTGGGTTGTATAACCGACGTGCATTCGGACGTTTACTGCAAGAGAACGTCTTACAGAAAAAAGCTTTTTCGTTGGTAATGTTTGATGTCGATGATTTTAAACTGATTAATGACAACCATAGCCACATTGCAGGCGATGAGATGCTAATACATATCGCAACGGTTATTTCACGTCATATGGGAAATAATGATGTTTTAGCTCGGTTAGGTGGGGACGAATTTTGCATTATTTGTGAATTGTCAGAACTTCAACCTTTGCAGTGTTATTTAGAAACGTTACGAGCGGCTATTGAATCAACCGGATATGAGTTCATGGATGAGGTGCTGTATTGCACGCTCAGTATTGGGGCGGCGATCAATCATACTTATGATCAAGAGTCTTTATTACATTTGGCAGACAGTAAGTTATACGAAAGTAAAGAAAATGGTCGCAACCGAGTTTCAATCGCCCAATAACTGTCCGAACGAAAGGGCGAGAGTCGAGTTTTTGAGAGGAGTCGAGTAAGATAGCGTTCTTTGACCACTTATATTTAAAGGATACGCCTGAACAATGAACTATAACCGAGTTGTCTGCTTCGATTTAGAAATGTGCTGCTGGAATGAAAATGGGGTTGGGACAACGGGTGAAATCATTGAAGTGGGTTTAGCTGAAATTGATGTGCAGTTGGGCACGATTGTGAAGCGTGCTCAATATTATGTCAGGCCAGAGCAAGACGAAATTTCGCTGTTTTGTAGTGAGTTAACCGGGATAACTCCGCGTAAAATTGAAAAACAGGGGCGACCACTTGCAGGTGTCGTTCAATCAATGGTCAAGAATTTTGGCGGCCCAAACAAGATTTATGTTTCGTGGGGGCGTGATGACCAAATTTTAGCTAAAGAGTGTGAGCAGAAGGGGATCGTTATGCCTTTTAGCGAGTTCATCAACCTAGCAACGCTCTACCGTATTCAGCAGAGAATGAAAGAAAAACGTATTGGTCACCGCGCCGCACAAGAAGCGCAAGGTATTGAGTGGGAAGGGCGACAGCACTCCGCTTATGTTGATGCCTACAACCTTGCGAAATTGGCGTTAACGATGTTGTAATCCGCTCTATTTTTGAGCGGAAAGTTTAGCGCGGATAAATTCACTGTGGTCGACATACAATAATTCTGCCGCTTTGCGGATCACCGCCTCTTCGAGTGGGTCTATCTCACCGTCCGCGTGCGCCACTTGCCACATCGCCTTGATAAGTTCATATCGCGTATCTTGCGAGAGCTCGCGTAATTGTGAAGTGAAATCATACAATGAAGCTGACTGTTTGACGCTTTGTTCTGCCCGAATGAGCAGTTCCGTGGTTTCTGTATCATCTAACGCTAATAGTCGTTTAACTAATTGAAACTTAGCGTCATTTTCTCGAGTGTCAATTTGATGATCGGCTCCTGCCACTTCTCTGAGCAAACAAGCAATCGCTAGGTTGGGGTTAGTGTTGGAACGCTGGCCTAAATCTTCTCCGTCCAAGAGTTGCTTGAATAGCGATGTAATGGCATTAAACATAAAAAAACCTACTGAAAATTTCGAGTCATTATTGTTTAAATAGTGGCGTATTGAGCAAAACACAAGTCAGAATAAAGTGAGATTCTAAATATCACGAGATTCATCTTCATCGTTCTCGTGATAAAAATCATTCGGATCTTGAGGAACGCTAGGGTCTTCTAGTATTTCAATGACTTCTGAACTTGAGTATTCATGCCCCATCAGGAAAAGCGCTAACATGGCATCGGCTTTGGATTTATTGTCCGCTTTTTCTAGCAAAATTTCTTCAAAGCGTCGCCGTATCATGGCAATCTCATGTTCAACAAAACCGCGACCTTCTTCCTCTCCTTCACCTTCCTCGGGCGCATTATCAAACTCCAGAAACAGAAAATGGCCGTCCAATTGTGTGTCAATAAGACGTTCAGGCAACCAAGCCTCACCCATCACCAATTCTGGATCGGTGTTATCGGGTAGTGAATCGAGTATGTGTTTCAGTTCAGATGCTTTCACAGTTTTATCGTTTCAGTAATCATGTCGCTATTGTAGCGGCGATTTTCTTATAAACATAAGAAATCCTGATCCGATTGCCCAATTTTAAATCGCTTAATCATACGAACGATGGCAAAACATACCGGAATCGAGGAGGAAGCGAATAAATGCTCGCCGTTTGTGAAAGGATAACTGATTGCAGGAGCGTTGATTATGCTACAATCCGCTCAGTTTTATGTAATGAAATGAATAGGAAATGCTTTGACCTCGTCACAGCCCAATCAACACAAGTCAATGAACGCTAGCAGCAACAGTGCGGCATCTCTGCGCAATGCATTGAAAGAATGCATGATGCGTGATCGTTTTCGTCTGAGTAAACGCATCTCTGGTGCGAGCAAAATAAAAAATGAGCAAGCCAAACATGCCGTTTTTGATCAAATTGCGCTCGATATTGCTCAGTCAATGATGGTGGCGCAGCAGCGTCTCAACAGCCGCGTTACCATCGACTACCCTGATTTATTGCCCGTAAGCCAAAAACGCGATGATATCGCCAAAGCGATTGCTGAAAACCAAGTGGTAATTGTGGCGGGTGAAACAGGGTCAGGCAAAACGACTCAGTTACCCAAAATTTGCGCAGAACTTGGGCGCGGTAAATATGGCCTGATTGGCCATACGCAACCACGTCGCCTTGCTGCGCGTTCGGTCGCGAGCCGAATAGCGCAAGAGATGGAAACAGAACTGGGTGGCTTTGTTGGCTATAAAGTTCGTTTTAACGATCAAATTTCCGAGCAGACTCAGATCAAATTGATGACTGACGGGATATTGTTGGCCGAAATCCAGCATGATCGTTTTCTCAATCAGTACGACACCATCATTATCGATGAAGCGCATGAGCGCAGCTTAAATATCGATTTTATCTTAGGTTATTTGAAAGAACTGCTGCCGCGTCGTCCGGATCTCAAAGTCATCATTACTTCGGCCACCATCGATCCTGAACGCTTCTCTAACCATTTTAGTGGCGCGCCTATCATTGAAGTGTCGGGTCGTACTTATCCGGTCGATACGCGTTATCGACCACTGCTTGGTGAAGAGGAAGCAGACCGCGATCAACTTGAAGGTATTTTTGAAGCCGTCGATGAACTCTGTGCTGAAGGGCTTGGCGATATTCTGATCTTCATGAATGGTGAACGAGAAATTCGTGATACGGCCGATGCGCTCAGTAAACGTAACTTACGTGATACTGAAATTGTGCCGCTTTATGCACGATTATCCGCCGGTGAGCAGAATAAAATCTTTCAGCCCCATATAGGGCGGCGCATTGTTTTAGCCACCAACGTGGCAGAAACATCCCTTACCGTTCCGGGTATCAAATATGTCATTGACCCAGGTACGGCGCGTATCAGCCGTTATAGCTACCGCACCAAAGTCCAACGTTTGCCGATTGAACCAATTTCTCAAGCGAGTGCAAATCAGCGTAAAGGACGTTGTGGCCGTGTTGAAGAAGGGATCTGCATACGCCTCTATTCCGAAGAGGATTTTCTTTCACGCCCAGAATTTACCGATCCGGAAATACTGCGTACCAACTTAGCCTCGGTTATTTTACAAATGACCGCACTTGGGCTGGGTGATATTGAAGCATTCCCGTTTGTGGAAGCGCCGGATAAACGCAACATTCAAGATGGTGTGCGTTTGCTTGAAGAGCTTGGTGCGATTGTTCCTGATACCAATAAACATAGTAACGACAGCAAAAAGCAGTTGACGGATATGGGGCGCAAATTAGCACGCTTGCCGATTGATCCCCGTTTGGCGCGTATGGTGCTCGAAGCGCCAAAGCTTGGCTGCGTAAAAGAGCTGATGGTGATTGCCGCTGCACTTTCGATTCAAGACCCACGCGAACGCCCATCAGATAAACAACAAGCCTCAGATGAGAAACATCGCCGATTTTTTGATGAAGAGTCCGATTTCCTGAGCCTAGTGAATTTGTGGAACCACATTCAAACTGAGCAAAAAGCGTTAAGCAGCAGCCAATTTCGTAAGCAGTGTAAACAAGATTACCTCAATTATTTGCGGGTACGCGAATGGCAGGATGTCTACTTCCAAATTCACCAATCGATGCGTGAAATGGATTACAAATTGAACGACGAACCGGGCAATTACCAAAGTATCCACAGTGCAATTTTGGTTGGTTTACTGTCGCACATCGGTATCAAAGACCAAGAGAAAAATGAATACCAAGGGGCTCGTAACGCCCGCTTTAATATCTTTCCCGCTTCTGGTCTGTTTAAAAAGCAGCCCAAGTGGGTGATGGTCGCCGAATTGGTGGAAACCTCTAAACTGTGGGGGCGTATTGCAGCTAAAATCCAGCCTGAATGGGTGGAACCGCTGGCACAGCATTTGATCAAGCGTAGCTACAGCGAACCGCATTGGTCAAAAAAACAAGCCGCCGTCATGGCCTATGAAAAAGTGATGTTATATGGCATTCCTATTGTGCCTAAACGTTTGATTAACTACAGCACCATTGACGAGCCACTATGTCGTGAGATTTTCATTCGCAGCGCATTAGTTGAAGGTGATTGGGAAACCAAACATGCG
This sequence comes from Vibrio sp. V08_P9A1T1, assembly GCF_963874405.1. Taxonomy (NCBI): domain Bacteria; kingdom Pseudomonadati; phylum Pseudomonadota; class Gammaproteobacteria; order Vibrionales; family Vibrionaceae; genus Vibrio; species Vibrio sp. V08_P9A1T1. The sequence continues at coordinate 11,945 of NZ_CAWNIB010000011.1, read as the reverse complement.
TTTTTCAAGCAAAACCGTCGCTTATTACTTGAAGTCGAGGAGCTTGAGCATAAATCTCGCCGCCGCGATATTTTGATTGATGATGAACAGCTTTTCGAGTTCTACGATCAGCGAGTCGCAACGGATGTGGTCTCTGGGCGTCATTTTGATGCGTGGTGGCGAAAAGTCAGCAAAGCCACCCCAGATCTACTCAACTTTGAAAAAGAGATGCTATTTAAAGGTGATGCTAGCCACATCACTGATTTAGATTATCCCAACTTTTGGCATCAAAACGGTATTAAGCTGAAGCTCAGCTATCAATTTGAACCTGGCGTGGATAGTGACGGTGTCACGGTGCATTTACCATTGCCGATCCTAAATCAAATTGAGCCGACAGGGTTTGATTGGCAGATCCCCGGGTTACGTCATGAATTGGTTGTCAGCCTGATCAAGTCTTTGCCTAAAACACTGCGCAAAAACTTTGTACCGGCACCTAACTATGCGGATGCGTTTTTAGCTCGTGTCACACCGATGGAATTGCCTTTATTGGATGCGATGGAAAAAGAGTTAAGACGCATGACGGGCGTCGAGGTGAAGCGTGAAGATTGGAAGTTAGAGCAAGTTCCGGATCATTTAAAAATCACTTTTCGCGCGGTGGATCATAAAAATCGCAAACTCAACGAGCATAAAGATTTATATCAGCTGAAAGAGAGTTTGAAAGAGAAAGTACAAGAAACACTCTCTCAAGTGGCAGACGATGATATTGAACAGCAAGGTCTGCATACGTGGAGCTTTGGTGAATTACCGAAAGTTTACCAACAGAAGCGCGGCGGTTTCGAGGTTAAAGCCTATCCAGCGTTAGTGGATAGTAAAGAGAGTGTTGAAATTAAGCTTTTTGAGACCGAGCAAGAACAACTCAATGCAATGAAAGCAGGGCAACGGCGTCTGATTTTGCTGAACGTTCCTTCACCGATTAAATATCTGCACACCAATTTACCGAACAAGTCAAAATTGGGGCTCTACTTTAACCCGTATGGCAAAGTTCTGGACCTAATTGATGACTGTATTGCTTGCGGGATTGATAAGTTAATTGAACAGCAAGGCGGTTTAGTGTGGGAGCCGGAGGAGTTTGAGGCACTGAAAGAGTTTGTGCGCGCTGAATTGGGCGATACTGTGGTCGATATCGCTCAACAAGTGGAGACGATTCTTACCACGGCATTCAACATTAATAAAAAGCTGAAAGGGAAAATCGATTTTACGATGGCCTTTGCCTTATCGGATATCAAAGCGCAGATCGAAGGTTTGATCTTTAAAGGCTTTGCCACCGAATGCGGCTGGAAGCGTTTGCCGGATATTCTGCGTTACATGCGCGCGATTGAACGTCGGATGGAGAAGTTACCCATTGATCCAAATAAGGATCGTTTGCACATGTTGAAAATTGAAGCGGTAACCAATGATTACAAAGCGCTACTAAACAAGATACCTCGCGGTGCAGAAGTACCTGAAAATGTTAAAGAGATCCGTTGGATGATTGAAGAGCTTCGCGTGAGTTTATTTGCTCAGCAACTTGGCACTCCTTATCCAGTTTCAGATAAACGTATAAAAAATGCGATTGATGCTTGTTAGGTATAAGATTTGCATCTAACCAACAGTTCACTATAATTTGACGCTATGTGGCAATCGGTCGCCGTTTTGAGGCCACTGCCAAATTAAATAAAGAAGGTTCATCATGAAAAAGACTTTAATCGCACTGGCGCTGATCAGTACATCTTCAATGGCGTTTGCTGACTCTTGGATTTATGGCGGCGCATCGGTAGGCCAATCGGATTTGAATGGTAAAAGCGGTACTTCGTACAACATTCATGCCGGCACTGGTATTCTTCCTCTGATTGGCCTCGAAGCGGGTTACACCGACCATGGCAAATTTGAAGTCACTGCCACGAATGAAATCGCGGCCTCCTCTGTTTATTTTGCGGTAAAGCCAAGCATTGATTTTGGCCCTCTGCATGTGTATGCCAAGGGTGGTTTGCATTCTTGGGATAAAAAATTAAACAGCAATAAAATAGATGATGGTTTTGACATCATGTACGGTGTAGGTGCTGAATACTTCCTGATGGGGCCCATTTCAGTTGGTGCAAGTTACATGAATTACACTTTGGGCGATGACGATATTGGTACGGTTTCATTCAACGCGACCTTCCACTTTCTTTAATCTAGTCACTCAATCGCTTTCAACCACTTCTTGCTCGTTAGCAGCAAGAAGTGGTTTTTTATTTGAGCAGTATGGTGTGGTGTACATTCTCAAGTACGCCAGTAACTGAAAGCAAAGCGCGACCAGTGATTGATGATGTAGTCAATAAATGCCTGAGTTCGCTCAGGAAGAAAACGTCTCTGAGGGTGCAGCAAATAAACATCCGCTCCTTCAATCTGCCAGTTAGGCAATAATGGCACTAATCGTTTCTCCTCTAACTCCTTATCAATTAATCCTTTAGGTAACCTTGCAATACCCATATTCATGAATGTGGCTTGCAAAATCGTATCAATTTCCTCAGAGCTAATACGTGCCTGAGGGATAAATTGAAAACGTTCTTTGCTTTGCTGATGTTCAAATATCCACGCTTGTTTGGTATTTAAAGTGAGTAGTGGCAGAGAAAGTAATTGCTCTGGATGTTTTAGCAGCAAAGAGGCCGAGTAGTCAGGACTTGTGCACAACACGGAAGGGTTATTAGCTAGTTTGCGCGCAACCCAATCGGATTGCGGTTGTGGACCAAAACGTAGCGCTATATCAAGGTCGTGCTGGGTATGATAATCCAGCCCTGCACCGACTTGAATACGAATGTTGACTTTAGGATGTTGCTGACAAAATTCCAGTGCTAATGGACTTAGCTGATGCCGAATGGGTAGGATTGGCGCGTTAATGACGATCTCGCCTCTAAACTCTTGTTTGGCTTTTAAAGCTTGTGCTTGTTTATCTTCTATTTGGCTAAATAGGTTGGCATAGGTTTCAAACAAATGCTCGCCTTCTTTCGTTAGTACCACTTCTTTACTGTTTCTGATCAGTAGAATGCTGCCAATATCTTGCTCCAACTGCTGAATTCTGCGGCTCAACGTGCTGGTGGACAAGGCTTTTTGTTTTGCTGCCAGCGTAAAATTGCCACATTTCACTACCGTTAAAAAGAGTGATAAATCATCAAGTTTCATCATTAATCCCATTTATGCAATAAGCTATCCCATTCTATCCTATTTTAGGATGTGCACTATTACGTTATCGTGTCGGTCGCGCATTCTAATCAAGTTCATATGAGGGGCACATGCCTACCGATTCAACTTATTCGGCTAATCCGAAAATTATTTTTGCCAGCGTTGCTTTAGTCATCGCTTTAGGCTCGCTTGAAAAAAGCATCGTTACCACTCCATTGGCTCTTATTGGGCAAGATCTCTCGGCAGGACAAGCATTAACATGGGTGATTACTGCTTATCTATTAGCATCGACCGCTGTATTGCCCGTCTACGGTAAACTGAGCGACTTGTTCGGACGAGTTCGGATGCTAAATGTCAGTATCGTGATCTTTATGTTGGGTTCCGCGCTGTGTACCTTTGCTTTTGATCTACCCAGTTTAATTGGTGCTCGTGTGATTCAAGGGATTGGCGGTGGAGGCTTAATAGCTCTGGCATTTACCGTTATCGCCGATTCAATTCCTGCGCGCGAAGTGGGCAAGTACCAAGGTTATATTTCAGCGGTTTATGCGGTGTCCAGTATTGCAGGGCCACTGCTTGGCGGCTATTTTGCTGACTACCTCAGTTGGCGGTGGGTATTCGGTATTAATTTACCGTTAGGGTTGGTGGCACTTTACATGGTTAACCGCTATTTGAAGCATCTCAATAAACGCAGAGATAGTCGCTTTGATTGGGTGGGAGCAGCGTTACTCATGAGTGCGACGACTTTGCTGCTGTTATTACTTTCTTCACATTCATTTATCCCTACTGGCTGGGGTGCGTTTGTATTACTGGCGTGTTTAGTTGCTTTGGTGGTTGTTGAACGCAGAGTGAGTGATCCTATTTTACCGGCGCGTTTAGCACGTCTTCCGAACTATCTGACCGCGATTGTTCTTATTATGGGATCGCAAATGCTGATGTTTGCGCTTTTGGTCTATTTACCACTGCAGTTTCAATGGCAAAAAGGACTCACTCCGTCAGAAAGCGGTGCCATTATGGTGATCTTCATGGTCTGTATTACCTCTGGCGCTTATGTGGGTGGGAAGCTCATCGCGAAGTTTGGCCGTTATAAGATGTTAGTGATCGTCGGTTTTGCTTTGGCTATGGCTGCATTGTGGCAAGTTCATTACGATATGTGGGTGAAATTTGCATTGGGTTTTGCGGGTATAGGTATTGGTTTAACCTTACCGGCCTTAGGCGTTGTTGTACAAAGTGTCTTACCCGCACGTGATCGTGGCATTGGCATGTCACTATTTAATTTTGGACGAGAACTCGGCGGTGCACTCGGTGTTGCGTTCTGTTCCGCGCTCTTTTATCTGAGAGTGCCAAGCGAAGTCATGGTTGCTGAACACAGTGCCGAGCAGGCCGGCGTTTCCACTCAGGTATTATCACAAGGTTTTAGCTTGGTTTATATTGGCATGAGCGTACTAGCGTTACTGGCGATGTTACTGACAGTATGGCGCTTGCGTAAAGATGCATTGATGAAAAGTTCATCATGAATTCCTGCGTGTTATTGAGCGTTAACTAAGTGTAAAAAAAGCAGCGATTTAAGCTGCTTTTTAAGTTTGGCGCTAAAGGTATCTATGCTTCAGGTGGTCTTGGAAATATTGAGCGTTAAGCACATCCCCAGTCGCTTGTTTCACCAATTCATCGGTTGTTAATAAGCTACCTTTCCGCCAAATATTATCGGCAAGCCAAGTAAATATTGGTGATAAATCACCACTGTGAATGGCGGCATCCACATCCACCGTTTTCTTCATTGCTGCCATAAACTGCGCAGCATACATAGCACCCAGCGTGTAACTAGGGAAGTAGCCAAAGCTTCCATCTGTCCAGTGGATGTCTTGCATACAGCCGTTTTGGTCATTTCCTTGGGTAGAAAGGCCGAGGTAAGCCTGCATTTTTTGATCCCATAGCTCAGGCACATCGGTATGTTTGATATGACCATTGATCAAATCACGTTCAATTTCATAACGTAAAATGACATGAGCTGGATAAGTCAGCTCGTCGGCATCGATACGAATAAAGCCTTTTTCAGCGCGAGTGTAGATCTTCTGGAAATTCGCTTGTGCAAATACTTTATCTTCACTACCTGAAAAATAGCGGGCGGCTAGGGTGGCTAAGTGCTCAATAAAGGGTTCACTGCGCCCCATCTGCATTTCAAAGAAGAGCGATTGAGATTCATGAATACCCATCGAACGCGCTTCTCCTGCTGGTGTACCAACAAGATGTTTAGGCAAGCCTTGCTCATAACGTGCGTGGCCCGTTTCATGGACAATGCCCATTAGAGACTGAATAAACTCCGACTCATTATAACGAGTGGTGATCCGAACATCGGTTGGAACACCGCCGCAAAAAGGGTGAACGCTTTCATCAAGGCGACCGTGTTCAAAATCAAACTGAAGCAGTTTCATGACTTCTAAGCCTAGCGCCTTTTGCTTTTCAGCAGGGTAATGCCCAGTTGGCATGATGATCTCTTCGGCGCGTTGCTTCTCTATGACTTGATCGATTAACGTTGGCAGCCAAGTTTTAACATCGCTGAAAACAGCGTCCAATGATTGAGTTGTTGTACCCGGTTCGTAAAGATCGAGCATCGCATCATAAGGCGTTAAACCTGTAGTATCAGCGCGGATCTGTGCTTCTTGCTGTGAGAGTGTGACCACCTCAGCCCAGTTTTTCTCAAAACCGACCCAATCATTGTTTTTGCGTTGGGTACGCCAAGCATGTTCACACTTTGAACCAGCAAGAGATTTCGCTTGCACCAAAGCTTCAGGCAGTACGTTTGCCTGCTGCCAGTGGCGTTTTAGCTCACGCAGAGTTGCTTTTTGCTCATCGTCCAATGGCTCATTTTGTGCTTTATCAAACCATTCAGCCAATTGAGGTTGAGTATGTAAACTATGAATATGAACGGACAAGTGCGCCATCGCTTCCGAGCGAGCTTGAGCGCCGCCAGCAGGCATTACTGCGGCTTGATCCCAGCCACAAATAGCCGCTAAATGATTGAAATGTGAAATTTTCTTAGAGTGTTGAACTAATTGATTGAATGCATCCATGGAATTAGCCTTCCGTGACGTAAAAGAGAAGTAAGTGTAGCAACCATTAAGTGTCTAACCAAGGCTATCCAAGTCAATCAAGGTGAAAGAGCGTGACCCAAACCAACAAAGCTGAGGGGATTTCATTATTTTCTTATCCAGTGAAAACTGTTAAAGACTTTATAAAAGAGCTCAGGTATAAAAAGGCAAACGATGACATTTCTTTTATACAAGGACGGGTATGTATATCCAAAACGTTGAAGCCTTTCTGATCGCAATTACTATATTAACGCTAACTCCGGGGCTAGATACGGCACTGGTGATTCGTAACACATCACGAGCTGGGTTCACTGACGGCAGCATAACAAGTTTGGGTATTTGCATGGGGTTATTTGTGCATGCGACCTTTTCCGCCGTCGGTATTTCGGCGATTTTGGCACAATCGGCCGAGCTGTTTCATGTGGTTAAAATGATTGGTGCGGCGTATTTAATTTGGCTGGGACTATCTAGCTTAAAAGCGTTGCTGAAAAATAGCCAAGGTATGCAGGTTACGGCCATTTCACACAGTGAATTTACGCTGAAGCGGTCATTGCGTGAAGGCTTTCTTTCCAATGTGTTGAACCCTAAAACGGCAGTATTTTATCTCGCATTTTTGCCGCAATTTATTAACCCAGAATATTCTCCGTTGTTGCAATCGCTTTTGATGGCTGCCATTCATTTTGTTATCGCTATGTGTTGGCAGTGCGGTTTAGCGGGCGCATTAAGCTTTGCAAAAAACTTACTCAAGAATGCGTCGTTTATGAAATGGATGGAAGGGACAACAGGCGTGGTTCTAGTTGCTCTGGGTCTAAAATTAATGCTTGAGAAAAGATAATTTAATCAATTAGTTGTAGGAGTTTTCTGAACAAAGCTAGAATGACATTTTTTTGAAGTTACTGCTTTAAATTTACGATATAAAACCTTGCATGGATTACGAGACATCACGTGTTGAGGGTAATTTGAATATATTGGTTATTTGTGCAGTTATCTTAGTGTGTTTTTTGTTGTTTCTGGAAGGATTAGCCTTGGGATACGGTGTTCCTACCTCGATAATCATTTTAGCTGTTTTAAACTTATCGTATTCTTGTTTGGATAAACAGATTAAAAAGCGGAAAAGACAGGCTTCAAACCGCAGGTAGGCGATTTAATGCCTACCTGCGATGTGGTTACTCAGTATTGAGTTTGAGGATTACGCGCCAAAGGCGCTGACTGTTTTTCAAAAAATAGCTTGGTCTCTTCAAGCACAATATGACGTAATGCGATTAATCCGATCAGATTAGGGATAGCCATTAAACCGTTAACGATATCAGCAATAATCCAAATCATATCAAGGTGCAAGAATGCACCTGATGCTACCAAACCGATAAAAATCAGCTTATAAGGCATTACTGCTTTGGTGCCAAACAAAAACACCACGCAGCGCTCACCGTAATAGTTCCAGCCTAAAATCGTCGTAAAAGCAAAAAACATCAAACCAATGGAGACCATCATCGGGCCCAAGGTTTGCGCATTTAAGCCCACGGCAAATGCATAGGTTGTCATAGCGGCACCAGAAAAATCACTTTGCCATGCGCCAGTTAAGATCAGCGCAAGCCCGGTCATGGTGCAAATAATGATGGTGTCAAAGAAAGTACCAGTCATTGAAATCAACCCTTGTTTTACGCAAGAGTCAGTTTTCGCTGCCGCCGCGGCCATTGGCGCGCTGCCAAGACCAGATTCATTAGAAAATACACCGCGCGCAATCCCTGATTGAATCGCCAGCATGATGCTCGCTCCTAAGAAACCACCAGTAGCGGCTGTGGAAGTGAAGGCAGAAGTGATAACTAAATTGATGGCCGTGAGTAATTGATCGCTGTTGCTGATGATCACACTCAAACACGCAAGGATGTAAAAAAGGGCCATGGCAGGTACCACTTTCCCAGCCACTTTAGCAATTGATTGAATACCACCGACCGTGACAAATGCGACTAACAGCGTTAGAACCACTGCTGATATTTCGCGTGACACACCAAAAGAGATTTCAGTAGCATCTAAAATCGCGTTGACTTGTGGGAATGTACCGATGCCGAAACAAGCGACACCGATGGCAAATAGGGCGAATAAAACCGCCAAAGTTCGCGAGCCCACGCCATATTGCAGGTAATACATCGGGCCACCAACCATTTGGCCTTTGTCATCCACTTGACGATACTTTACTGCCAGTAAACATTCAGCGTATTTGGTCGCCATACCAAACAGCGCGGCTAACCACATCCAAAATAGCGCGCCCGGCCCACCGAGCTTAATCGCTGTCGCTACGCCAACGATATTACCGGTTCCAATCGTCGCGGAAAGTGCGGTACATAAGGCGGCAAAGCTTGATACATCGCCTTGTTTACCGGTGTCTTTGTCTTTACTAAACACCATCTTAAGTGCGGTAGGTAAATGTCGAAATTGGATAAGACCGAGACGAAACGTAAAATAGATGCCTGTACCGACCAATAAAATTAAAAGTGGTGGTCCCCAGACAAAGTTGTCTATAGATTCAAGAATAGATTGCAGGTTGTTCATTAGTTCCCCTTAATAAAACGACAGTTAAGGAGAAGAGGGAAAGGGCAGTAATCTGAAAAGATCCCACAAAAAGATCACAGCAGGCCAGTGGTGAAGAAACCACACCTATTTATGATTGTAACTTTCCACTCCTCTGTCCTTTTGCCTGAGAGTTTCACCCCAAATAGGGTTTGCTCCTTCGGCGACCGATTAAACGGTTCTCTCCAGAGGTTCCTCCAACTACAGTCCTCGCCAGCTCTCATAAGAGAGAGCATTAGCACCTGAAAGATTTACTTCTTCGGCGAGCCTGTTTACTCATACTTTGAATAAACTAAGGCTACTCTCCTGCAGTCTTCATCGGAACTGATGATAAGTGCGCTTACCATCAAGGCGAGATATGTTACATAAAGCGTTTTTCAAGACAAGAAAAATTGTGCTTTTGATCTCAATTTTCTGCCGTTTGGTGGTTTGTTAACCATTTATAGACGTAAACGTAGGATGAGGGGTGAAAACTTTACGCTTGTTGTCGATTGTTCTACTTTTTTCTGACTTATCGCGTGTTATAAATGATATACACTACGTGAGAGGATAGGCTAATGACACGACTCATCACCATTATTTTATTGATCGCCATTGCTTTTATTTTTATTCGTTATCGTACCAACGAAAAGTTGCAAAAAGGTGTGGTGGTTTCTTTACTCACTGCTTTTGTCATTTATGCTGCCTCAATTGTGATTACTGAATTAACTCGCTGAGATAGATAGGAGCGAAAGAGTGAACAAACAGACGGACATTGATGCACAAGACGATGTCGTAGTGATTGAAGAACGAGACAAACGCACCTACGTCTACATCGCGTTAGCAGGGGTGTTGGGGTTAGCATTAGGTGGCTTAATCGGTTCAAGTATCACCACGAATAACTGGCAAAAAACATACAATCAGCTAGAAGAAAAATATGAACAGCTCACCCAAGATAAAAGCCAATTAGCTGAAAAAGTGCAATTAAAAGTCGCCAGTGTCGACGCTGAAGTAGCAAATAAACTTCAACAAGCATTAGAAGAGCAACAAAAGCAGTATCAACAAGAGCTGGATCAAGCGCAAAGCCAATACCAAGCATTAATGGCAGAAAATAAAGCGCTGCAAGCGAAACTTAATACACAGGAAAATGCACTAGCGCAAGTTGAGAACAAAAATTCTAAATTAAATCGGCAAGCCGATATGCAGGCAACGATTTTTGAACGTTCACGCGAACTGTTCCAACGTGAATTGAAAATTAAGCAAGAGCTAGAAGCGCTGCAAAAAGAGAAAGAAAGCCTAGTACCTAAGTTAAAAACGCTCAAAGCCGATTGTGATGTCTACCTAGAAGGTAAGTCGTGGGATGCAAAATCAGACGCATGTGATAAGCAAGATGAAGCGAATTCAAGAATTAGCCAAATCGATCAGATGATCCAAGTTCACCGCATGGATTTAGAACAAATCAAAGCGTTAACGGAAAATATAGGCTTATAATTTATACAAATCCCACCAATGTTTCTTTAGCAGGCCTCGCGAAAATGAGGCCTGTTTTATCGTAAGGCTTATTCGGTCAAATACGTTGTTAGGAATTCTGCAATCTTCACCATATCACTGATCGCAATATACTCTTCGGTGGTGTGAACTTTCGCCATGCCCGTTGACAAATTGACGGTCACTAATCCTTTTTCGTTAAAGTTGTTTGCATCACTGCCTCCACCAGTACGTTTGGTTTTTGGTGCAATCCCAACTGATTCAAAGCTCTTTTTGATCGCAGCGATATGCGGATGCTCTTCATCCAATACAAAGGCGTTGTAAGCACGAGTAGATTCAATCTCAACCTGCGCGCCATGCTTGTGCGCCGCGGCCTGAAAGGTTGACACCATATGTTCAACTTGTAGGCTCAACTTATCATCATTCAATGAGCGGGCTTCAGCGACAATTCTAAGATCAGGCATGACGATATTCGTTGCGCCACCGCCATGAACAAGGCCGATATTCGCCGTGGTTTCCTCATCAATACGTAGCAATTTCATTTGGGTAATCGCATCGGCCGCGACGGCGATAGCGCTAATACCTTCTTCAGGGGCAAGGCCTGCGTGTGCGGGTTTGCCTTTGATATTAACGATGATTTTTTGCTGCCCTGGGGCGGCTTTAACGATGGTTCCTATTGGACCACCAGTGTCGAGTACAATCGCCTTAGTCGATTGAATGTGAGACATATCAAAGTGTTTGGAGCCTTGTAGCCCGCCTTCTTCATGGACGGTGAATGCAATTTCAATGGTTTTATGAGGTTGTTTTTGCGCTTTAATCGTTCGAATCGCCTCCATAATGGCCGCAATACCCGATTTGTCATCGCCGCCTAAAATGGTTTCACCGTTAGAGCGAATGACGCCATTTTCAATGACGGGTGTGATACCAATCCCCGGTTTGACGGTATCCATGTGACAGCTCAGTACGACACTGTCATCGAGTTGTCCTGCTAGGCGAGCATAAAGGTTAAAGCCATTGGAAACATGTTCAGGTACGGGCAGTTTTTGGACTGAAAAACCAAGCTCACCCAATTGTTCAGACAGCGTTTCTGCAATCTGTTTTTCGTTACCCGATTCGCTGTCAATTTGAATTAGTTGTAGAAAGTGCTCAACCAAGCGCTGTTCATTTATCATGGTCATTTTGTTATCTCGTAGGAAACAGAAGCCATACCATATCGCGTGTGGATGACGCGATGTTCTGCGATAAATCAAAGAAGCACGACAAAACAACCGAATTTTTCGCTTACATATAGCCAATGACTATTGTTTTTAACTTAATGATTCACCTGTGTTGGCCTAATGTTTTGTCCGTGTAGCTCGGCATATAAAAATCATGTGCGCCTAACACCTCGCCCGATTGTGTGTTTTTCGCCTGAGGCAGTGTCGGTTTTTAATGAATGTAGCTAAAATGTTACGCCGTGCTATTTATCTTACTGAGCAACTGGTTATGATTGACTTGTGATTAACGTGGCTAATTAATAAAAAGTGCTTAATATTCAGTGTAATAAAAACAAATCGTCTCTGTGAAATTCGCTAATTTACTATCCTACTGCTCATCAATAGATTTGTGTAACATTTTAATTACATCGACACTATTTGTTCTCCG
>NZ_CAWNIB010000010.1:0-11846 GCF_963874405.1 Vibrio sp. V08_P9A1T1 | reverse complement strand
ATCATAATGAAATCAACCCAGTAAATTACTTAAAAAGACTTTTTAATAAGCCATCAACCGCTTTCTTGGTTTTCTCGTCTTTTATCTCAACGCCGAGCTTTTCCAAGCCACGGTCAATCTCTTTTTCCGCTTTTTGTCTTAACACATCATCAAAAACCAATTTGAATTTAGGATCGCTCCATTGCCCTGAGATGTTGATAGGAATCGTGACGTCTCGCAGCTCATCGATGTCTTTGCCACCTTGCCCCTCTAGAGTTCCCACCACAGAAGTGCTCACCAAAAAATCAACCGTTTGTTGCAGATAATTCGCTTTACCCTCACCACGAATACGCAACAGTGGTGATTGCATGGCGAGGTTATTGGTGGTGACTTCCCCTTTGTTCAATTTCAGCGTAGCGGTCATGGCGCTAAAATCGGTTTTCTTCACTGGGTCATCATCAACTTTGTTACCTTTAATTTTGGCGTAATTGCTACGGATAAGGTGAGCGACGTTAATACCGTTGACTGCACCATCGGCAAAGTTGATGTTCACGGTTCCGACAAGGTTTTGTTGAATGCCCGTTGGCGTCAAACTGCGGCCCTTTACATCCACATCAATGTTACCCGTACCTTGTAACATCTCATTATTGAGTACATCTTTTAATAGCGGCAGCACCTGCACTCCCTTAACGCTCTTTTTAGCGCTATAAGTAGCAGGTACTTTGGTTGCATCCAGTTGAGCGGTCGCCTGAATCGTACCTTGGTAAAGGTTGGCACTAAATGAGGTTAAATTCACGATGCCACGATCGACACTAAAGCTGGTTTGCACATTCTGTAATCGAGCATTATTAGCTTTGAACTTGTCTATGGTGACCTTGCCTTGCACATCCAACGTTTTTAATGCACTGAGATCCGGTTCCACTTCAGCGCTCACCGTAGCAGGCGCTGCTGACGTTGAGCCTGACGATGCCTTACTTTCACTCACGGCACTGCTTGCCGTTGCTGGATTCGCAAGCCCTAAAAATTCATCCAAATCGATATTTGGGCTATGCATATTGAAGCGGATTTTAGGGATCTCAGCCAACGTCACTTTGACATCACCATCAAATTCTAATGCATTTGCGGTTAATTTACTGAGTAAGACATCCAGTTGGTTTTTAGAGAGATCAAAACGAATGTTCGAAGTTAAACCGATCTGCATTGGGCTTTGTGGCAAACTGGTTCCTTCTAGATTGGTATCCAGCACCAGCGTATCAATCTTCACCAAGCTCATGGCTTTATCGAGAGTCAGTTGCGCACTCCCCTTCGCATCAAGTTTTAAATCCGCTACCTTTCCTTTCACGCTGAATGACAGCGCATTCTTCTTATCAAACTCGAACGTGGCTAATTCAATCTTCGCAGAATCAATCTGGTTTGATGGGTCACTAAAGCTCGCATCAAGCACAACGTTCTTCACCGCATAATCCTTGAAACCAGCGGCTAATTTGAATTCAGCTCGCCCTTCTGCGGCAAAGTTTTGTTGGTTATTTTTACCTTTGGCGGCAAAAGTTGCTGACGTCCATTTGTCCACCGCAAACTCTGAAAGATTGACCGCCACGTCATACAGCTTGGTATGTGTACCGGCTTTACGGTCTTGTATTTCCAGTAATGCGTTTTCGACGCTAACGCCCGCTAAGTTAATCGTCCACTCTTGAACAGGGTTGCTCGCATTGACGCTGCTTGTCTCTTCTTGTGCTGGTTTTGTTTCGTTTACGGCGGAAGAGGCGGCTGGTTGAGGCGCGGCTTGAGTTAAGCTATCTAAGTTTGAACGGCCATCTTTAAGGGTTTCAAGATGGAACTCAGCACCATTTAGGCGGATGTTGCCAATTTCCAGTTGCTTATCCAGCAATGGCATCACCGAAATTTCAATACCAACTTGATCGACTTTAAACAGGTTTGGAGCGCTGAAACCTTGTGGGTTTCTGAGTTCAGTTTTGCCCAGCTCAAAGCCAAGCGAAGGGAAGAAACTCCAACTGATATCTCCTTCAATGACTAAGTCCAACCCCGTTTTCTGTTTGGCTTGTTCTACAATCAAGGGCTTAAATTGGTTAGGATTGACCAACAGGACAAGTGCGAGCGCGGCAGCGATTAACGCACCGATAATAATGGCAATGAAAAGAAACAGTTTTTTCATCAGCTTTTTCCTTGCTTAATTAGAAAAAGAAAGTGGCACCTAAAGTGCCACTTGTCTGCTTAAAAATAAAGACCACAAAAGTTAAGATTTCAACAATTTCGCGATGTGGGCTTTTAATACATCAATGGCGATACGGTTTTTACCGCCACGAGGAACGATAATGTCCGCGTACTGTTTTGACGGTTCGATAAACTGCATAAACATAGGGCGAACCGTTTTTTGGTATTGCTTTAATACCGAATCCATGGTGCGGCCGCGCTCTTCTACATCACGCTTCACTCGGCGTAATAAACAGATATCAAGCGGAGTGTCCATAAATACGGTCGCATGCATTAAGTCACGTAAACGTGGGTCTGTTAGCAGTAAAATACCTTCTAAAATAATCACTTTCTTGGGTGTTAATAGCGTTGTATTCGCGGTGCGAGTATGCTCAGTGTAGCTGTACTCTGGCACTTCAACCGCTTCGCCACGGGTTAATTGTTCTAAATGTTGGCAAAGTAGATCATGGTCAAGTGCATTCGGGTGGTCGTAGTTTGTCTTAACGCGCTCTTCCATACTGAGATGGCTTTGGTCGTTGTAATAGCAATCTTCCGTAATCACACCAATTTGGTGGTCGCCTACTTTGGCACGAAGTTCGTTATAAATCGTGCTCGCAATCAGGCTTTTTCCAGAAGCTGAAGCGCCAGCAATACCTACGATGACGCATTGATTATTCTCAGACATTATTTTTGCACCCGGTGATGGTTTGGTGATGAAAATAGATAAACTGCCCGATTATAGGGACTTCAACCACCTGATACCAGTCTCGATTTAGACTTTGGAAGAGGTTTGAATAACAAACTACCAAGCAAACGTTTTCGTCGTATTTCAGAAGAGATCACCACAGTGCTACTTTCACAGCACTGTGGACCAACACTAGTCTACCAATGTAAAACTGATTGCATCTGGCTTAGGCTTTCCTTGCCAATATAGGCTTGAACAGACTCGTTCCGCTAGTTGAAGATAACGCTGTGTATGCTCACTTTCTGGTTGAGCAACCACGGTAGGACGACCTTGGTCGATGTCTTCACGCAGGGCAATGTGCAGAGGAATTTGTGCAAGCAGCGCCAACCCATATTCACTGGCCAGTTTCTGCGCGCCACCGACACCAAAGATATGCTCTTTCTCTCCACAATGACTGCAGATGTGATAGCTCATATTTTCAATAAGCCCGATAACCGGAACGTCGACTTTTTCGAACATGGCCGCCCCTTTGCGCGCATCCGCTAGTGCCAGATCTTGCGGAGTGGTGACGATCACCGCGCCCGTTACCGGAATTTGTTGTGACAAGGTGAGTTGAATATCACCTGTCCCCGGTGGCATGTCGATGACCAGATAATCCACATCTGGCCACTCGGTTTCATTGAGCAGTTGCGCCAGTGCTTTCGATGCCATCGGCCCGCGCCAAATCGCCGCTTCAGATTTATCAACCAGATAGCCAATCGAATGACTGAAAATGCCAAATGCCTCAACTGGCTGCATCCACTTATTATCACGCACATCTGGCTTTGCTTCTTGCTTGCCAAGCATCATCGGCACTGAAGGGCCATAAATATCCGCATCCAACAAGCCAACTTTCGCCCCAGATTGAGCAATGGCTAGAGCAAGATTGACGGCGGTGGTTGATTTGCCGACGCCCCCTTTGGCTGAAGTCACCGCAATAATATTTTTAACACCATTAACACTATGAGCGACCGTCGTCGCTAGCGCTTTCGGCGCAATGATTATCTCAACACTGAATGGAGCAAGCGCATCGGTTTGCTGCTTGGAGATGACCCATTCGGAAAGCTCATTCAGCAGATTTTTAGCGGCAAATGGAATATGAACCGTCAAACGTCCCGCTGTTGTAACCGAAACCCAATGCGGTTGGTTTGCCCACCCCGCAATAAGATGAGGGTGTTCAAATTGGTTTAACCAATCGCAAAAATCTTGTTTAGATGTGAACGGCTGCATAGCTTCTCCTTTTTGCTCATGCTATCACTCTCTATTGTCAGACTGAACCCCAAAAAAGTTGCGGGATTCCTTAGGCTCACGCCTTGGAGTCGCTCGCTGCATAAGGTAGTATTGGTCTCTATTTTTCATACCTATCAAAAAAGCGAATATTAAGTATGGCGACTGACCCAAGAAACGTTTCTTCAAGGAAACTGCTGGTAACTTGTGCCCTTCCGTACGCTAACGGTTCGATCCACCTTGGTCATATGCTTGAGCATATCCAAGCTGACATTTGGGTTCGTTACCAACGCCTACGCGGCAACACTGTAAACTTCATCTGTGCAGACGATGCTCACGGCACGCCAATTATGCTTAAAGCACAACAGATGGGTATTACACCTGAAGAGATGATCGCCGCAGTAAGTGAAGAGCACCAAAAAGATTTTGCAGGTTTTGATATCAGCTTTGACAATTATCACAGCACTCACAGCGAAGAGAACCGCGAGCTGGCTTCTCACATTTATCTTGAGCTGAAAAAAAATGGCTTCATTTCAAGCCGCACCATTTCTCAGCTGTTTGACCCAGAAAAAGAGATGTTCTTGCCTGATCGCTTCGTGAAAGGCACTTGCCCAAAATGCAAGTCAGAAGATCAATACGGTGATAACTGCGATGCGTGTGGCGAAACCTATAGCCCAACAGAGCTTATCAACCCGAAATCGGCCGTTTCTGGCGCGACGCCAGTAATGAAGGATTCCGAGCATTTCTTCTTTGACCTTCCTCAATTTGAAAGCATGCTCAAAGAGTGGACTCGCTCTGGCTCGCTACAAACAGAAACCGCCAATAAAATGCAAGAGTGGTTCGAAGGCGGCCTGCAACAGTGGGATATTTCACGTGATGCGCCATACTTTGGCTTTGAAATCCCTGGCGAAAAGAACAAATTCTTCTACGTGTGGTTAGACGCACCTATCGGCTACATGGGTTCATTTAAAAACCTATGTAACAAACGCGATGACTTAGACTTTGACGAATACTGGAATAAAGACAGTAAAACCGAACTGTACCATTTCATCGGTAAGGATATTGTTTACTTCCACAGCCTGTTCTGGCCAGCGATGCTTGATGGCAGTGGTTTCCGTAAGCCTAATAACGTCTTCGTGCACGGTTATGTCACAGTCAATGGCGCGAAGATGTCGAAGTCTAAAGGAACGTTTGTCAAAGCAAGCACTTACTTAAACCACCTAGACCCAGAATGCTTACGCTACTACTACGCCGCAAAACTCAATAGCCGTATCGACGATCTTGATTTGAACCTTGAGGATTTCACCCAACGTGTGAACGCCGATGTGGTCAATAAAATCGTCAACCTGGCATCGCGTAATGCAGGCTTCATCACCAAACGTTTTGAAAATCAGTTATCTGCAACCTTTGCCGAACCAGAGCTGTACGCAGAATTTGCCGCAGCAGCGGATCGCATTGCTGATCTTTACGAAAGCCGTGAATTTAACCGTGCCATTCGTGAAATCACCGCATTGGCGGACAAAGCGAACCAATACGTGGATGAAAAAGCGCCTTGGGTTGTGGCTAAACAAGAGGGTCAAGAGCAAGAGCTACAAGACATTTGCTCAGTGGGTATCAACCTATTCCGCGTGTTAATGACTTACTTAAAACCTGTAATGCCAGCACTAGCGGCGCGCACCGAAGCATTCTTAAACCAAGAACTCACTTGGGAAGGCGTACAAACACCATTAACAAGCCATACGCTCACGCCATTCAAAGCGCTGTTTAATCGCATTGATCCGAAACACGTTGAAGCGATGATTGAAGCGTCTAAAGAAGAAGCGGCAGCAGAAAAAGCTGCAATTGAGAGCGCGCAACCAACCACAGTTGAAACTGAGCTAAGTAAAGACCCTATTGCAGCTGAAATCGAATTTGATGATTTTGCTAAAGTGGACTTACGCGTCGCTAAGATCATCGCTTGCGAAGCGGTGCCAAAAGCAGATAAATTGCTTAAATTCCAATTAGATATTGGTGGCGAAACTCGCCAAGTGTTTTCAGGTATTAAAGCCGCTTATTCACCCGAAGAGTTAGTAGGCAAGTACACCGTCATGGTAGCGAACCTCAAACCGCGTAAAATGAAGTTTGGTATGTCAGAAGGCATGATCTTAGCCGCAGGCCCTGGTGGCAGCGAGCTATGGATTCTTGAGCCACATGAAGGTGCTCAAGCTGGCATGCGCATCCTGTAATACATCAATCTTCACGATAGCATCCCCAACACACTCTGTGTTGGGGATTTTTTATCACCATACTGCTCAAAATCGATCCAGCTCACACTTTTAGTTCAAAATGCACCAATAAGATGCATCACTTCAACGCAAAAATACATAAGTAATTGAATTTAAACAAATAAAAAACTGGCATTAACCCTGCTAACTCTAGATTGGTATAACATTAACAAGGAGTTGGTTATGTTTGTTTTTATCTCAATGCTTATCTCTATCGGTATATTGTGGCTGATGTTTTATCTGGCAAAACAGCGTGAATCCACATTACAACGTAAATATCAACTGCTGATCGACCTTCGCCAGCTACTGTTTTTATGCCGTCAGCACCGTAACATTACCCATCAAACACTAGCCTCTGGTCAAAGACGCGACACTGAGTTGAATGAATTGCAAGATACGCTATACGAAAAAAGTAATCACTTAATTGCTATCGCACACTTTGACAACAAACCAATGTACCGTGTGCTGCAAATTAAGCTTAAAGCACTCATGAAGGAGTGGCCAGAGCGCTCTGTGGCTCGTAACCAAATGATGCATGGTAAAATAATTCGTCACTGTATGTTCTTAATGGATGAGGTGATACTGGCTTGGTTGGTGGAATCCAACCGCGAAGATCTCAGCGATGAATACCATATTAATTGGCAACAGGTCATTGATGCGATGGACGCGCTAACTCAGTTACGCATCAGCATTGATGAAATGGATACTCAAGATGGCCGCATACGCTTGCAGCATTATAGTGAGGTTGTCAGGCGTAGGATGAATCAACTCGCCTTAATCAGCCCTTTAACAGTAGCTTCGCCAAGCTGCTCAGCCGCGCTACATAGCCTGAGCGAACTGCATGATCATCCTGCCTTTCAAATAGAAGCTGGCGCGATGTACCAAATCACTTCGGATATTTCACTCAGCATCTCTCACGTTTACGACCAGATGCTCAGCGACTTAACCGAGAGCTTGTACATTCCGTTGCCTAAATTGGCGATTGCTTAGTGAGTAATTGTTTAGCTGGTGACTGTTTGACTGGTGACTGTTTGACTGGTGACTGTTTGACTGGTGATTATTTAGAAAGTAAAAAGGCCACTTTATTCAAAAGTGGCCTAATCACTCACCGTGTACATAGATACATCAGTGTAAATTCAGAACTCAATTACAGCATTTTACGCGCCGCTTCGACAACCACTTTGATTGAACGAGCCTCGGTTTCTTTGAGTGTCGCGTGATCTGGGATCTCTTTTTGAGTACGGTTGATGATCACACCAGCCACACAACCTGCTTTCAAACCTGAGCTCGCACACATGGTTAGTAAAGTGGCGGATTCCATCTCAAAGTTCAATACGCCCATATCTTGCCACTCTTTCATTGAGCCTTGGAAACGACGTACAACACGACCTGTGAAGGTGTCATAACGCTCTTGGCCTGGGTAGAAGGTATCACTTGATGCGGTAACGCCCATGTGCACGGTTGCACCACTTTCAACTACAGCCGCTTTCATTGCAGTGGCGACATCGAAATCAGCCACAGCAGGGAATTCCATTGGCGCAAAGTGCAAACTTGCACCGTCAAGGCGAACCGAACCTGTGCTGACAATCATATCACCCACATTGACATGAGGTTGGATTGCACCAGTAGTACCTACGCGTAGGAAAGTACGAACGCCAAGTTGAGCAAGCTCTTCAACCGCAATAGACGTAGAAGGGCCACCGATACCAGTAGAACAAACAACGACTGGCTTACCGTCTAACTCTGCGCGGTACACAGTGTATTCACGGTGGCTAGCAAGAAAGACTGGATTTTCCATCTCTTCAGCGATTTTTTGTACGCGGGCTGGATCCCCAGGGATAATGGCCAAAGTAGCACCATTCAGATCGGCTTCGGTAACACCTAGATGGAAAACGGCTTGAGACATAAGTGACTCCTTATTGCGGCTTGTTCAGCTCATAGATATACATCGGGTATGCAGCTACTCTAGCGGACCACGCACCAACAAAGAGTGATCAAATTCACAATGAATGACGCAATGTAACGAACACATTCTCATAAAAACGGTTTGCATCACAAAAAACAGCAAGATTGATGAAATAACACCCAACCCTAAAAGATGATTTCCAACACTGCATAACAAAATACAAGCGCAATATCGACGCATTTCACACTATTACCACAATAGGGTGCAAACCCAACAGGCATGAGAGATAACGACCCGCCATGCCTTGCTGAGCTTTTTGGTTTTTAGTCTCGGACTATTTTTTAAATTTCAATAGACGCAACGCATTGAGCGTCACTAACGCGGTAGCTCCACTATCAGCCAGCACCGCTACCCATAAGCCCGTAATACCGAGTAAACTCGTGACTAAAAAGATACTTTTTAAACCTAGCGCTAGCGTGACATTCTGGCGAATATTGGCGAGTGTAGCTTGTGATAGCTCGATCATGGTGGCGAGCTCGACCAATCGATTATGAGTAATTGCCGCATCGGCCGTTTCCAACGCAACATCGGTACCCCCCCCCATCGCAATACCAATGCTGGCCGCTTTCATTGCTGGTGCATCATTAATGCCATCCCCGACCATCGCCACTTGTTTTTGTTGCGCCAACTGTTGAATGTATTCCACTTTATCTTGCGGTAATAAACTGGCTTTGAAATCTATCCCTAATTGAGCACTCATCGTCGCAGCGCTTCTAGGGTTATCGCCAGTGAGCATAATAGTGTCGATCCCCAAACGGCGCAGAGCTTCAATGGCGGCTTTGGCATCTTCACGCAAGGTATCTTGCCATGCGATTAAACCGACAATGCTCTCTTGCTCAAAAACCACCACCACTGTTTTGCCTTGCATCTCTAGCGCTTCCACTTGCGCGCTAAATACATCAGAAAACGGAACATTCGCTTTGCTTGGCGATAATACGCGCAGTGATTTCCCTTCCACGACCCCCGAAACCCCACTGCCAACTAACGCTCGCTTGTCTATCGCTTCTGGAATGGGCAAAGCCATCGCTTGCACTTTTTTCACTAAAGAGGTTGCCAGAGGATGGCTCGAGCCCATTTCAACCGCTGCGACATAGCGCAACAATTGCTCTTCATCCCAGCCATTGAGCGCAATCACATCCGTAACTTCCGGTTTACCTTTGGTCAAAGTACCCGTTTTATCAAAAGCAATACTCTCTATTTTTCCAAGCTGTTCGAGCGCCGCGCCCCCTTTGATCAGTGCACCACGACGCGCCGCTGCGGCAAGGCCAGAAGTAATGGCCGCCGGAGTTGAGATAACCAACGCACATGGACAAGCAATCAGCAGTAAGGCTAAGCCACGGTAAACCCATGTTTCCCATGGCTGCGCAAACAGTGTCGGCGGTATCACAACCACGGCTAATGAAACCAACATCATTAATGGGGTATACCAACGACTAAATTTATCAAGAAAACGTTCTAACGGCGCTTTGCGAGATTCCGCTTCTTCAATCAGATGCAAAATGCGGTCAATCGCGTTTTCACCCTGTTTGGAGGTGATGGTGAAACGCACCACCTGATCCGCGACCACAGCACCCGCCATGATACTGTCACCTTGATAACGTTCGACAGGCAGTGATTCGCCCGTTAACGCGCTCTCATCAAAGCTGGCCGACGCTTCGTGCAATTGACCATCCGCAGGTAGCCGAGAGCCGGGAGAAACTTCCACTACATCCCCCGGTTTTAGCTCATGCGCTGCCACTGTGATGCGTTCTCCTGCCACAATTTTTGTTGCCGTTTCAGGCACCAGTGCCATTAAAGCTTGTACACCGCTACGCGCTTTGGAAGCGGCAAAAGCTTCTAGCCGCTCTCCGATGAGGAAGAGTAATAGCACCATCGCCGCTTCAACCGTTTCACCAAGATAGAGCGCTCCGAGCGCCGCAACGCTCATTAAGGTTTCAATCGCAAAAGGTGTGCCTGAGCGTGCCAGTTGAATCGCTTTTTTACCGATAGGATACAAACCGGCAAGGCAGGTCAAAATAAACATCCCATCGCTGATTTGAGGGAAATAAGGCTGCACAATAGCGGCGAGTACCATCGCGCCAGCAATGGAGAGGATCTGCGCGTTCTGTTTTATGACTGACTTCCAATCGCTACGAATGGGGGCAGAAACTGGATTAGCCGCATCAATGCGGTGAGCCGTAAAACCTGCGTTACGAACCGCTTGCTCTATTTCAAGCGCTGCCTCTTCGGTATTAAACTTGACCACCAATTTTTCAGTGGCAAACAGCACTTTGGCATCGATCACATTACCCACTTTTTTAAGCGCCGTTTCAACCTTACGTGCGCAAGATGGGCAATCCATCCCTTCAATTTTCCAGCTTTGGTTAAACTGTGTTTTAACGGATGTGAGCTGCGCGGGTTCATCATCGGGATCATTGCTTGCGCACTCTCGTGACCCGCAGCACCCCTCTTCATTTGAATCAACGCCCGCAGCCCTAATCGCGGTAATTTTAAGACTAGAGCATGACACCGCCTGCGGGTTTGCCATGCTATTTTTTGTAGTACTGCAAGCTTCATGTTTTGTGCACATAGGATTCTCCTTCTCTGATGCACAAAGCTTAAACCTTAGAGTCAACTCCAAGGTCAAGCGCATTTTTATCAAACCTGCACTTAACGCACATTCACCTTGATTAGATGGAAAAGAGGTGCACTGCACCTCTAGAATTTTATTTATTACTGCTGATATACCCAAACAACTTGGAGTTGCAGGTAGGCGGCAAGTGAGTGAGTCCCCATGAGCATAGGCAAACTATGTGATTGGGGTGAACGAACGTAGCCAACACCGCTACAGCTTCAAGTAGGAAGGGTATAGTTTGCTATATTGGTTTTTTAAAACAATGCGTTAAGTTTTTCCCTAATGCTCTCAGTACATCTCTGCGCGTAATAATGCCAACCAATTTACCTTGATCGATCACGGGATAAACTTTCGGTTTTCCTACTTTCATCATGTCAGCAAGCTCAATAATAGAAGTGTCTGATGAAACGGACAGCACTTCAGGGTGCATGCAGTCACGGACTAAATGGGTGTCTTCACAGAAATAACTCACCTTCACCAATTTATCGAGCAAATCCTGCTCTGATAGAAAGCCAATCACTTGTTCTTGGTCGTTAATAACAGGACCACCAAGATGCTCCGAACGCATCACTTTTTCTAAAGCCGCAGTCATTGGCATGTCCGGTTTGAAGGTGATGGCTTGTAATGTCATATAGTCTTTAACTATTAGCGATTGCATATCTGTCTCCTTGGTTGCAACGGTATGCTGCCTTAAGTTAAGTGTTGACTAATTTCACCGTTTTGCTAAATGGAAAAAATCGATTTTGCTCATCGGCACAAACTATCGATATTACAAATAGTTAATTTTTATCAAGGGTAAATGGCAAAATCTTTTATCAAAACGTCTCATTTTTGAATCAAACAACACGTTAAGAACACGAT
>NZ_CAWNIB010000009.1:0-11923 GCF_963874405.1 Vibrio sp. V08_P9A1T1 | reverse complement strand
ATCAAGGAGGGCAAAGCGCAAGGCCGTGCGAAGAACTGAACTGCCTATCTCTTCCCTTTCATCCAGAGGATTTGCGAGTGTCTGATCTTACTTTATTACGTTATTACACACGCCTGACCGTGCTTGGTGTGGGTCAAGAGATTAAAGTGTCGTTAACACAGGTTGCAGAATGTTTATTCACCTCACCGCGTCATGCACGAAATCTGGTGGCTAAAATGCAGCAACAAGGTTGGCTCAAGTGGCAACCCAAAGTCGGACGTAACCAACGCTCGATACTGCGCCTGAACCTCGATTTAGACACAATCAAACAAACGCTCGCGAAAGAGCAAATTTTGGCTGGGAAATATGAAAAAGCCTTAACCATACTAGATAATGATGAGGTAGTGTTTGGGCGTTTGTTGCAAAGTACTTCCGGCGCATCTATTCGCGAAGGTCGCTTACACATTCAACTGACGTATAAACGACCATTTGAACGGCTAGTGCCCCATCAAATACAGCGTAGTAGTGAGCGATTTCTGCTCAGGCAAATCTATTGCTGCCTCATCCAGTGTGATGAACAAGGACGCTTTCATCCAGAATTAGCCCATCACTGGGAGTATGATGCGCAACATTTTCAGTGGGTATTTTATCTTCGCCCCGGATTAGCGTTTCACGATGGCTCACCGATTGATGCTAATACGATCGTGAGTTTATTTGCCAAACTCTCTAGTTTGGAAGAGTACAAAAAAGAGCTCGCGCATTTGGTTGATGTAAGCGCACCACAACCACAAAAAGTAGTATTTTCTCTTAATCAATCTGATTTAGGATTTGCAGGGTTGCTCTCTGGCGTCAAATATTCAATTCAACCAGCCAGCCAAGTGAACAATGCATACTCCCCAATGGTGACAGGTTGTGGCCCATTTCAAGTTCGAGATCACTCACCTCACAAACTCATTTTAAGCGCATTTGACCAATTCTATGGCTGCCGAGCTTTAACGGATCACGTCACAATTTGGATTTTAAATGAAGACGAGTTGTACCCTCAAGGCATGCATATCAAACAAAAAAATCAGCAACAAAACATCTCTTGCCACCACGATGTAGAGCTGAGTAACGTTGAAGAACTGGCGATCATCACCTCTAATCAATCATCAAGAGTGGAAGATGGTTGCATGTTTATTTTGTTCAATCAAGGTGCTCATTCACCTCTTAATGAAAATCAGAAACGCTACCTAGCTACCGAGATATCTGGAGAAAAACTAGAGCACTATTTAGCACAACAACCAACTAAGTTTGACGCAGTCGTTGCCAGTAACCTACTGCCAGTATGGCAACCTGTGGTGCGACCACCAGCGCCCAAAGCAAGCCTGCCAAATCAAATCTCGATTGCCGTCTATGACTACACGGTACTGATTCATTGCGCCTTCGGTGTGAAACATATTTTAGAGGAGATGGGGCTGGCTGTTGCCGTCAACATTTACTCCTACCGAGAATTGAATTTTCTGGCCCAGCAAGGCAAATTGTACGAGACCATAGTTATCACCAATATTAATTTAGATGACAACCGGCATTTCAGTGCATTTAGTCACTTATTTGGCAACCCAATGTTACACCATTGCATTGGCCCCGCAGAGAGCCAATGGCTGCTCAAAACGTTAATCGACATTCGGTCAACGACACCATTGACACACTACCTTATCGCGTTGGAACCGCTAGCATCGAGTTTGATCAACGAATACTGCCTCGTCCCTTTGTTCCACCATAAGCAAACATTACGCTTTCAGGGAGTGCTCAAAGACGTTGCACTGACCAACTGGGGATGGCCTGATATTAAAAATGTGTGGTCCATTGATTAGCGAATAAATAGCCTGCGTAATATTGCCAGCATCACTAAACGATAACGCAGCATCCACTGGCTACGTGGCAACCAACGCTTAGAAAACAATACGGTTTTGGCGTGTGAAAAGGTCTTAAAACCTTCAATCCCGTGATAGTGCCCAACCCCAGAATCGCCAATACCGCCAAAGGGGGCATCATCGGCGGCCACATGTAACAGAGTATCGTTCACAGCTAGGCCACCACTATGCGTTTGTGTACTAACCTGTTTGATCACCTCGTGATCATCACTCATTAAATATAAAGCTAACGGACGTGGGCGAGCGTTGATATAAGCTATCGCTTCATCCAAACTGTGATAGCTCAATATCGGCAATATGGGGCCAAATATCTCATGTTGGGATAACAACATATCAACCTTCAAATTCGTCACTAAGCAAGGCAAAAATTGATACGTTCCCGCTTTTGCATCGCCTTCTACGGGATGCAATGTGGCCCCTTTTTGTTTAGCATCGTCTAAGTATTGTTGCAGCCTATCAAACTGGGTTTGATTAATAATATGTGACGTATCATAGCCATCTTTAGTGGAAAAATAGCGCTTAAAGCGTTGCAGATAGAGCTCCACAAAGGCTTGTTGTTTGCCTTCCGGCAGTAAAACATAATCAGGAGCAACACAGATCTGCCCTGCATTGATGGCTTTGCCAAGCATGATGTTATCAACGCTACGCGCAAGGTCAGCATCAGGTGCAATGATCACGGGGGATTTCCCGCCAAGCTCTAACGTTACTGGTGTTAGGTTTTTCGCAGCCGCTTGGGCAACCAATTTACCTACCGGTGTTGACCCCGTAAATAACAGATGATCAAAGGGTAACGCACTGAACTGTGCGGCAACGTCAGCCCCACCTTCTACAGTATCAACCGCTTCATCGACCGTCGCAAAAATACGCATCAACACTTGGTTGGTGCAGGGCGTATATTCGCTCAATTTGACCATAGCGCGATTACCTGCTGCCAATGCGGTGACTAATGGAGCCATACTGAGCACGATAGGAAAATTCCAAGGTACAATCACCCCCACAAGACCCAAGGGTTGATAGTGAACGCTCACTGTCGACGGCAGTAATAGCCAACCTGCATGACGCGATTGCGATTTTGTCCACGATTTGAGGTGTTTTAGCGTGTAATTAATGTGTGAAACGGCCGGTAGCAGATCGCAAACCGTACTATCAAAGCGACTTCGATAACCATAATCCCGATTTAAGGCCTCAACGAGCGCTGCCTGTTCACTGAGTAACGCAGTTTTTAAGCACTGCAACCAAATACGTCTTTGCTCAAGGCTAGGATACGGCTCTGCTATTGTCTGCTGTTTTAATCTAGTAAAAAGTGTCGTAACGTCTTTAGTTAAGGGCTGTTGCTGTTCTGTTTCTTGCACCGTATTTCACCTCATTCGCAGCTAAGGCAGCGTCTTGGAAATGAGCTCAGGATTAATGCCAAAGCTGGCTTTATGTTCTTCAATCACAAATTCACTGCGCGTTTGAATCACTCCCGGCAATGTACCCAACTTGCCAGACATAAAACTTTGGTAGGCTTTCATATCTTTCACTCTCACTTTGATCATGGTGTCAAAATCACCGGACAATGAATAACATGCTTCAATTTCTGGGATGTCCGCCACTGCTTGTGAAAAACGCTCAAAAATAGAGAAACTGGTTTGATCCAATCGAATATGAATGAACACTTGTACATCCAGACCTAACTTTTCTGGGCACAGTTCTGCATGGTAGCCTTTGATATACCCTTCCTTTTCTAAGCGTTTGACACGATCAGAACAAGGAGATGTGGTTAAATTCACCAACTTTGCTAGCTCAACAACGGGAAGCCGTCCTTTACTGTGCAAAATACGTAAGATCTGTTGGTCGATGCGGTCTAGGCTCATGGTTTTGCACGGCGCTCAAAAAAAAGTGATATGGCATACAATAATGGCTTACAGCGTTAAACCAACCTATCATCACAAGGCATTGTGATATAAATCACATAGAATAGGGGAACGTTAGAATAAAAAGACTGAGGAGAAAAAAGGAAAAGAAAGTGAGCAAGCACCCACTTTCTTGGTTGTAATCTATTTATCGCCTCTTTACTTTGAGTACGTTGAGATGATTACAGTTTGAAGCGAGAAATTTCTTTATCTAACTCATTCGCTAAACGGTGCATTTCATGAGCTTGTTGCACTGCATTTTGCGCATCACTGGCGAGTTGGTCGCTGACTTCACGTACCGATTCGGTGTTGCCATTAATATCCGCTGTCACCAAAGATTGCTCTTCTGCTGCTGATGCAATTTGTGTCGCCATATCACTGATCATCTGAATGGCTTCGCTGATTGCGTGTAAGCTTTCTCCTGTATGGTTCACATCTTGCACACTTGTTTCGACCAGTTTATGGCTTTCCGTCATGACAGAAACAGCATTGGTCGTTACCTTTTGCAAACCGGAAATTTTAGACTGGATCTCCTCGGTAGAGGCATGAGTACGCTGAGAAAGCACTCGGACTTCATCAGCTACAACCGCAAAGCCACGACCTTGCTCTCCGGCGCGCGCCGCTTCAATCGCCGCATTCAAGGCCAACAAATTTGTCTGCTCTGCAATCGAGCGAATGGTCGACAGAATGGTTGAAATCTCATTAGCGTGCACTTCTAATTCACCAATGATGCCCACAGCACTGCTAAGCTCTTGTGCTAACTGATTGATTGACTGTTTACTTTGTTGCATCTGGCGATAGCCTTGTGCGCCAAGCTCAACCGATTCATTGGCATTTTTAGCGGTATTATCAGCATTGCCCGCGATTTCAGCGGTCGCAGATGCCATTTCAGTTACCGCAGTTGCAACCATAGTAATTTCATCTTGTTGAGTACGAATCCGTTCACTACGTTGACTGGCTGAGCTCGCGGCCTGTGTCGCTCCTTGGTTAAGGGAAACGGAAACATCACGCACGCTTTGCACCATGACATGGATGCGATCGACAAATTTATTGAACTTATCCGCTAAGATACCGACTTCATCATCACTGCGAACGGCTAAACGACGGGTTAAATCGCCATCACCTTCGGCGATATCTGACAAAGCTTGAGCAATATTACTCAACTCATTCAACTGACGAGCGACGAACCATGAGGTCGCTAATGCCAAGATCACTAAAATCATCAAGCCAATCAAGCTCTGTTTCAATAGCATGTCATTGAGTGGCTGTTCAAGAACCGTTTTGTCCATCACCATAACCAACAGCCAGTCGGTATGTTCAATACTTTGCGCCATCAATACTTTGGCCTGACCATCAATATCAACAAAGAGTGGTAATTGAGAATTTGCCGCCTCTGATATGCTTTGAATGGTCAGTTGTGAGGCCATTTCTTGGGTAGGTTTTAAAATAAGCTCTTGATTGGGATGGGCAACAATTAGCCCCTTGGTATTCACCAAAATAGCATTGCCCTTCCCGGGAACCTCAATAGCTAAGACATCCTTGATCAATTTACCCAAAGCTAAATTGGAAGCGGCGACGCCAATCAGTTGGCCATTTTGACGGACAGGTTCTGCCAATGTCACCACTAAGGTTTGCATGGTAACGCTGACGTAGGGGGCGGTTGTGATCGGTTTACCCGCGACTTTGGCTTCTTTATACCAACCACGCTCACGAGGATCATAACCATTTTGGTTACGCGATCCGTCATTGCGGATCATATCGCCCTGTTCATTACCGTAATAACTCAGCCCAAACTCACCAGACTCCAAGGTTTGGCGTAGGTGAGGAACAATGTCTAATTGTGGATTACGCTCGATTTCGTTTTTTAATCCTAGCAGCGTTTTTTGTTTGCCATTAAACCAGTCACCAATCCCTTTTGCATGAGCCTGTAATGTATTACGCGCTTCACTCTCAATCGCTCTCCAGCTGTCGGTTTTAAAGGTTTGATAGCCAACCATAACCAATGCAGCGGCTGTCAATGTAATAGCAGCAACCACAGAGAACACCATTTTTCTCTTTAAACTCAATTGCATTGCAATGCTCCTTGAAGCTTGTTCACCAAAGTAATGGGCTTGAGAGTATTACAACTATGGATTATTACTTTGCCTAAGTTCCCAATACTTGACACTCGTGCAATAGAACGGCACGTGAATGTGCACTAAATCAAACTTAGTCAGCCGAATAAAAGCAAAATTATCTTTTGAGCGAGAGGCGCACTACGCCAAAAAACTTAGCGCAGTGCTGGAAGTATTTAGAGAACGCGGACGCGTGAGAAGTCGGTGTGGCTTAATGTTGATGGGTGATTACATACTCGGCAAAAACCTTGCTTTTCCATTTTGTAATGAGGTTCACCTTGTATAATGAGCGCAAAAAACTTTTGAACACCTTGCCACGTTGAACAAGGTTCTGACTGACAGCGCTTCATCACGACTTTATGTGGTGTCTCTTTACGACAACAGGTGCAATAAGCTTTTGACATGGTCCAATAATCCCTACAATTTGCATCATTATTGATAATTGACACATTTTGCGCCTACAGGTTCATTTTTCTCAAACTTTAGTGTGTGTTTCGTGAGCTATCTTCAAAAAACGTCCATCCCAATCTCCTTATTTTCTGCTAAGCACACTACACAATCTAACCTGTACAAAAAAGCCCCTCAGAAAGGGGCTAGTTATTGAACAACGGTATGAATGTCAATCTAGTTCAACCAGCTGCTTTTTAAAGGTCACGTGCTGTGCTCTCACGCTCTCTTCGGGTTCAGCTGTCGCTAAGCTCACCACAACGATCGCAAGTACAGAGAAAATGATCCCAGGAACAATTTCATACACATCAAACCAACCGCCAGACAGTTGTTTCCAAACCACAATTGTCACGCCACCAACAATAATGCCGGCTAGTGCACCATTGCGGTTCATTCGAGACCAATAAAGGCTCAATACCACTGCTGGGCCAAATGCGGCGCCAAAGCCCGCCCATGCATACGAGACTAAGCCGAGCACGGAACTATCTGGTGTCATGGCCAGCACTAACGCAACGATAGAAATTAGAATCACAGCAAAGCGGCCAACACGAACGATCTCCTCCGACGTTGCATCTTGCTTGATGACTTGCTTGTAAAAATCTTCCGCTAACGCAGAGGAAGAAACTAATAATTGCGAGTCAGCGGTACTCATAATTGCCGCAAGAATAGCCGCAAGCAAAATACCTGCAATAACTGGATGGAAAATCGCATTCACTAGCAGCATGAAGATTTTTTCACCATCTGCCAGCTCCAGCGAACCAGTGTTCGTCACATAAACAAGCCCAACTAAGCCAACCAACAAGGCTCCCGCCATGGATAAACCAGTCCAAATGACCGCAATACGACGTGCTGTGGTGAGATCTTTATTTGAGCGAGACGCTTTAAAGCGCGCCAAAATATGGGGTTGACCAAAATAACCAAGCCCCCATGCCATTAATGAGATAATGGCAACACCCGTTAACGGCTCACCTTTCACATCATGCCACAGCGTCAATAGCTCTGGGTTTATTGCGGATAGATCTTGACTCAGTTGACCCAAACCACCGTTGATTGCCGCGATGGGTACAATCATTAATGCCGCTGCCATCAATAGGCCTTGCACTAAGTCAGTCCAAGAAACGGCTAAAAATCCACCAAACAGTGTATAAGACACCACACAAATGGTGCCAATAATAACTGCGGTTGAATAATCTAAACCAAATACCGTTTCAAATAGTTTACCGCCAGCCACAAGGCCAGAACTGGTATAAAAGAGGAAGAACAGCAAAATAAAGAAGGCTGAAATGGTTTGAATCAGTTTAGATTTATCATTAAAACGGCGTGATAAAAATTCAGGTAATGTTAATGAATCTGTC
This sequence comes from Vibrio sp. V08_P9A1T1, assembly GCF_963874405.1. NCBI lineage: Bacteria > Pseudomonadati > Pseudomonadota > Gammaproteobacteria > Vibrionales > Vibrionaceae > Vibrio > Vibrio sp. V08_P9A1T1. The sequence continues at coordinate 4,217 of NZ_CAWNIB010000009.1, read as the reverse complement.
GTGATGCTATAAGTGCGCAAGCGCTTAGCATTCACTAACCAGTTCGCCCATGTGCCCAATAATAAGCCACCCGCTAGCCAGAAAGCCTCAATACCAGCGGCGTACGCGTAACCAGGTAAACCGAGCAATAACCAACCGCTCATATCAGATGCACCCGCCGATAAAGCCGCAGGCCAAGGGCCCAGTGATCGCCCTCCTAAGAAATAATCTGCGGAGTTTTTCGTTCGAAGGTATGCAACCACACCAATAGCCAGCATCAAAATAAGATACAGGATAAAGGTGGTTGTAATAGCAAAGCTATTTTCCATTGTGTTTGTCCTCTTTAAAAGATCGCCTTCCATGTCCTCTTCCGAAGAAGAGGATAAAACAGAAAGGATTAATGGGTTTCGCTACCAAGCTCAAGCAAGGTCGCATTACCACCCACTGCTGTTATATTTATTGTGCGAGTACGCTCGGTAATAAAGCGCAACGATAAGTGAGGATCATGAGCCACGGGGATCGCGCTCAAGTCCGTTTCAGAAACTAGGCTGACAATCGCACCATTACGATCAGCTAGCTGACGGTTGAGGCTACGCTCAACCGAAGTGTTCCCAACGTAACCTACACTTCGAACGTCCGACGCCATCAACGGATGATAAGCATCAAAAGACGTAAACTGAATGAGATTAGTAGGGAGTGTTGACTGCTCAAATGCCGCTTGCAGTGTTCGAATCAACATTGCATCGTCACTACATAAGACGACGCTATTGCCTGCCACAAGAGCGGCACAAAGCTGAGCTGCCACCGCCTGTTGCGCTTTATCACTGTGTTCACCTTGGATGATCACAGCCACGCCCCGACCTGCGGTGTATAGCTCATTGGTTTCTCCAGTAGGACCGATCAATTGATGCGAATGCGCCAACAGCGCCGATGCCTGATGAAGATGGTAAGAAATCACTGTTGCCAGTTGTGGCATAGCGCTTTCTAGTAGATTTTTAAATGAAAGTAAGCACTCACATTTAGAATCAAAATCGGTGATATTCCAATTTTCCCATGCTGAAAAAGCGTCAGAAAAACGTGTTACTTGATGAACCATGCTAATTCTCCTGAGCCTTTATTACTGAGAAAATTCAGTTTGAGTAAAACGGTATAAGTAATGTGGGCCACCTGCCTTTGGTCCGGTACCAGAAAGCCCCTGCCCACCAAATGGTTGCACGCCCACCACCGCACCCACTTGATCACGGTTGATGTAACAGTTACCTACTCGGGCGTGTTTTTCTATCCAACGATACGTCGTTTCATTGCGGCTATGGATTCCCATGGTTAAACCAAAACCAGTTTGATTAATTTGCTGCACGACATCGGCCAGCTCACGCGCTTTAAAACGCACGATATGTAAGATCGGCCCAAATTGTTCTTCGGTTAAGCAGTGAATATCTGAAATTTCAAAAGCCGCTGGCGGTACAAAATCGCCGTGTTGGCACTCCGAACTGAGTTCTAATTGCGCAACTTTGGTCTGTGTCTTGGTCATCTGTTCAATGTGAGAGAGCAACTTTTGTTTGGCTTTTTCATCAATAACAGGGCCGACATCTGTACTGTGGAGGTAAGGAAGACCAATCTTGAGCTCATTCATCGCACCATGAATCAAGCTGATGATGCGATCGGCAATATCCTGTTGAACAAATAGCACTCGTAATGCAGAGCAGCGCTGCCCAGCCGAAGCAAAGGCAGAACGAATCACATCTCTCACCACTTGCTCGGGTAAAGCCGTACTATCAACGATCATCGCGTTTTGCCCACCCGTCTCTGCAATCAACGGTACTGGCGCGGCGTCACGTTGAGCGAGAGCTTGATTGATACGTTGCGCGGTCGCCGTTGATCCAGTGAACGCGACACCGGCAATGGCAGGGTGAGAAGTCAGCGCACTGCCAATTTCTGCACCACGTCCAGGTAACAATTGGATAACGCCAGCAGGAAAGCCAGCTTCCAACATCAGTTCCACGGCACGCGAAGCAATCAAACTGGTTTGTTCTGCGGGTTTGGCAACGACCGTATTACCCGCCACTAACGCTGCCGTGATTTGCCCAAGAAAAATCGCAAGAGGGAAGTTCCATGGGCTAATGCACACGAAAACACCGCGACCTTCACGGCTCACTTTACGCTTTTCATTATCAAAACTCGTCACTTCAAAGGGTGTTAACGCGGAAACTTGTTTGGCGTAATAGCGACAAAAATCTACCGCTTCGCGGACTTCATCAATGCTATCGTGAATGGTTTTCCCTGCTTCGTGATGACAAATGGCGACCAGTTCAGCCAAGTTCTCTTCGAGTAAATCAGCAAGTTTATCAAGTTTGCCCGCGCGAACGCTGTGCTCTTCTTGCTTCCAAGCAGCAAAGGATTGCTCCGCTATTGAGATAGCTTCGGAAACATGATCAAGGTTGGCAAATACCACTTGTCCAACATGCTTCCTACGGTCATACGGCGCAGTCACAACTTCCGGCGATGCCCCTGCCTTGATCATGCTTTCGAGTAGAGCAACACCATTGATGATAGGAGAAGCATGCCACTGTTTACTGAGCCAACATTCTACTTTCGCTTCAAAAGGCGTTGCCTCACTTTCAATATCAATATTGACACCATAGGAATTAACGCGCTCGGCAAAGATGTGCGGTGGCAAAGGAATTTTGTTATTTGGTAAAGAATCAAACGAGAGCAACATATCGACAGGATGTTGCGTTAACGTATCAATAGGACAACGAGCATCAACTAAACGATGCACAAACGAACTGTTCGCACCATTTTCAAGCAATCTACGAACTAAATAAGGCAGTAAGTCTTTATGACTACCTACTGGAGCATAAATTCGCACCGATTGTTGATAGGCTTTCATTGCATGATGATAAAGAGCATCACCCATGCCATGCAGACGCTGGAACTCAAAATCTTTGTGTTGTGACATCACCGCAATCGCGGTCACGGTTTGTGCATTATGACTGGCAAATTGAGGGAAAATATGGCCACGAACGCCCTCACTTAAAAGAAAACGAGCGCAAGCCAAATAGGCTACATCAGTAGCTTCTTTACGTGTGTATACCGGATAGTTGCTGTAGCCACTTTGCTGAGACCACTTCACTTCGCTATCCCAATACGCCCCTTTGACTAAACGCAGTGGGATCACATCACCTTGCTGTTTCGCCAACCCATTAAGCCAAACTAAAACGGGTAAAGCGCGCTTAGAGTAAGCTTGTACAACTAAACCAAATTTCCCCCACCCTTTCACGGGTTCACTGCGATATATCTTTTCAAATAGCTTTAATGACAGCTCTAAACGGTCTGCTTCTTCTGCATCGATAGTGATCGCCACATCCAGCTCGATAGCACGGGCTAAAAGCTGTAGCAGTGTGCTATAAAGCTCGCTCAGCACGCGCTCTTGATTAGCCACTTCATAACGCGGATGCAATGCAGAAAGCTTGATTGATACGGACGGTGCCGGGCTGGTTGATAAGCCATATTTCTCGCGGCCAACCGCCTCAATCGCCATCAAATAATCTTTGAAATATTTATTGGCATCGGCCGTGGTTAACGCCGCTTCACCGAGCATATCAAATGAATAGGTATACCCTTTATCACGCATAGGACGGCCATTTTTTTGTGCTTCTTCAATGGTTCGGCCTAGCACAAATTGGTGGCCCATCACCTTCATCGCTTGGTGCATCGCCTTACGAATCACTGGCTCAGAAAGCTTATTCACTAGACGATTAACCGCCTGCGTTGGACTAGTCGTATCCACATCAGCAAGGCCAATCACTTTACCAGTCAGCATCAACCCCCACGTGGACGCATTGACAAAGACAGAGTCAGAATTTTTCAGATGAGATTTCCAATCCGCAACGCTGAGGCGATCTTTAATAAAAGCATCCGCGGTTTCCGCATCGGGAATGCGCATCAGAGCTTCAGCCAAACACATCAACAAAATACCTTCTTGCGTATCTAAACTGTACTCAAGTAATAAGGCATCGATCATTTGCACCGCTTTTTTGTCGGCTCGGATCGCTTCGATTAACTGGGTTGTTTTATTTAATATCGCCGATTTTTCTGATTCTGTAGCTGTTGCCAGCGGTAATAACTGCTTCAGCCATTGAGATTCGTCCACCATATAAAGTGGAGAGATCAGCGACCACAGCTTATCAAGCGGTTGCTCGATAAACTCTGCATTCAACACAACTGTTGCTGTAAAA
>NZ_CAWNIB010000008.1:0-12290 GCF_963874405.1 Vibrio sp. V08_P9A1T1 | reverse complement strand
AGCTTGAACACTACCCCGCGATTAAAATGATGTTTGCTCATCGGACACTGCCAGACCGTGATTTCACACAACTTGTCGCATCGGATGCACAAGGTATATATCGCATTACCCTGCCTGCCCCGTTACAAGGCCCTTGGTTCATCGAACTCACTCCTCACAATGAGGAGTGGTTAATCCAAGGTCGAGTAACGTTTCCAATGCCAACTTCTACTCAATTAATGAATTAAACTATGTGCAAAGCGTGTTACCACTGTGGTGAAGATGTACCAGCCAACACGGACTATAAAGTTGATATTCTAGGTGAAAGCAGAGATATGTGTTGTCCCGGTTGTGAAACCGTGGCTAAAACCATTGTAGAGAGTGGCCTAGTATCTTATTACCAATACCGAACGACCACTGCAGATAAAGTGGAGCTTGTGCCAGAGCAGCTCAAAGCTCTCATTCATTATGATAATGACGATGTACAAGCAGAGTTCGTTCGTAACGACAACGAAACGTCTGAAGTGACGTTATCGTTAGAAGGTGTTTCCTGTGCGGCTTGTGCTTGGTTAATTGAAAAACAACTCTCTCATAAAAATGGGGTAATTTCGATAAGGGTCAATACCACTACCAACCGTGCTTTACTCAGTTGGGATAAGACACAAACACGACTCAGTGAATTACTCTCCACTATTCATAAATTAGGTTATAAGGCTGCCCCTTTTGAAGCAGACGCACATGAGGCAGCCTACCATCAATCAATGAAGCAATATCTTTATCGCTTGGGTATTGCAGGTCTAGCCACCATGCAAGTGATGATGCTTGCTGTGGCGCTCTATCTTGAGGTCTTCGGTGATCTTGATTCTGAGTTTCGCAATTATTTTCGTTGGGTTAGTTTGATCTTTGCAACCCCCGTACTTTTATACTCTGCCCTTCCCTTTTACCTCAATGCTTGGCGAAGCATTAGAGGCAGAACATTAGGTATGGATGTTCCTGTTTCTATCGCTCTTATTTTTGCGTATGTTGCTAGTCTGATAGCGACAGTGACTGAACAAGGCGAAGTCTTTTTTGAATCCATTTCAATGTTTACCTTTTTCTTACTGGTTGGACGATTTTTAGAGATGCGGGCGCGTAGAAAAGCCGCGGCGGCTAGCGGCAATTTACTGAAATTGATCCCTGCGGTTGCAACTACGTTGGATGGCCGTCAAGTGCCTGTAAAAACTCTAGCTCTTGGTGATCGAATTCGCGTGTTGCCTGGAGAACACGTCCCTGCTGATGGTCGAGTGTTGAATGGGCGTATTCATATTAATGAATCAATGTTGACCGGTGAATCAGTACCCGTTGTCAAAACAGTCGGTGATGCTGTTTTTGCTGGTACATTAAATGGCGATGAGTCTTTCGAGTTGGAAGTCACTGCATCTAAAGCGGATTCCGTTATTTCCAATATTGTTAGACTGCAAGATGAAGCTCAAATGTCTAAGCCTAAGATTGCAGAAATTGCTGATATTGTCGCGAGATATTTTGTGGCTGTAATTTTGATTATTGCAGCAGCCACTTGGTTTTATTGGCACCAGACAAAACCTGAAGATGCATTTTGGATCATGTTAGCGGTCTTGGTGGCAACCTGCCCGTGCGCGCTTTCTCTTGCCACCCCTACAGCCATCACTTGCGCTACATCACGAATGGGTGACTTTGGTATTTTATTGAGAAAAAACCATGTCTTTGAAACACTTTGTAAAGTTAACCATTTGATTATTGATAAAACGGGAACGTTGACCCGTGGTGATATCGAAATTAGTGACGTTGAGTTGCATGGTGATATAGACGAAAACCATTGTTTGGCGCTAGCCGCTGCTTTGGAGCATCATGCCAATCACCCCATTGCCAGAGCGTTTACGCAATATCGTAATGACGAGTTTCGTGTTGAGCATGTGCAGAATATGATTGGGTCTGGTATTCAAGGTAAATATTTAGGCGGCGATGTTCGTATCGGCAGCGCCGAATTTGTTTTGAACGACATCAGTGACGGTCGAGCAAATCGTATTTATCTGTCGCTCAACGGGCAACACATTGCGACCTTCACGTACCGCGATCCTATCCGTAGTGAAGCGAAACAATTTATCGATCGTTTCCATCAGGAAGGAATTAAGATCACGCTATTAACGGGTGACTCTCAACTTAATGCACAAAGTGTGGCCGCCGAAATGGACATCGATATTGTCGTATCGAATGCCAAACCAGAAGATAAACTGAGTTACTTAAAGTCGTTACCAGATGATGATATCACCATGATGATTGGCGATGGCATTAATGATGCGCCAACGCTTGCTGGTGCGCACTTATCAGTGGCCATGGGTGGTGGAACCGATGTCGCAAAAGCATCCGCTGATATGGTTTTACTTGGTGATAAACTCGACAGATTATTGGAAGCCAGAAGCTTAGCGTTAAAAGCTCGCAAAATCATTCGGGAAAATTTAGCGTGGTCACTTGGATACAATATTATTGTTTTGCCACTCGCCGTTGCGGGGCTGGTTGCTCCTTACATTGCCGTTGTGGGCATGTCGGCGAGTTCGATTATTGTGGTCTCTAATTCTCTTCGACTACTCAAAAAGAGGGATAAGTAGATGGAAAGTCTTTATATATTGATCCCCATAGCGATCGTTTTGGTTACGATCGCCGTCATCATCTTTTTATGGGCAGTAAAGAGCGAACAGTTTGAAGATTTAGAACGCCAAGGACACAATATTTTGTTTGATGAAGATGAACTTACCTCATCAAAAGAAGAGAAAAAATGACCGCAGATTGGATTGGTGCTTTCTTTATCGGTTTACTTGGAGCTGGCCACTGTATGGGAATGTGTGGCGGGATTGCTTCTCTTTTGACCTTAGGTGAAAAGCGCAGTGATCGACTCCCAATACTGCTTGTTTTTTACAACCTTGGGCGTATTGCCAGCTATATGCTGTTTGGCGGTTTATTAGGAGGCCTCGCCGCCTCGCTATCCGAATTCTCTACACTTAATCATGCGTTGATTTGGTTGCGGCTCATTGCGGCAGGCCTAATGATTGTACTTGGATTGTATGTTGGACGTTGGTGGTTTGGCCTGTTGAAGCTGGAGAAGGTTGGGCAAAAAATCTGGAGTTTTATTTCGCCTTTTGGGCAATCATTGCTCCCGCTTAGGAAAACGTGGTTTGCTCTCCCTTTTGGGTTTATCTGGGGGTGGTTACCTTGTGGGCTAGTTTACTCGGTACTGACTTGGTCTGTGGTGTCCGGTAGTGCGCTGTCAGGGGCATTGGTTATGGCCTCTTTTGGTTTGGGAACCTTACCTGCGATGCTTCTTGTTGGTTACGGAGCGACCCGTTTGAAGAACATTCAACAATCATTCATATTTCGTCATTTTGCTGCGATTTTTATCATACTCTATGGTCTATACACGGGTTATGGAGCAGTGAGTATTTTATCATCTACGTGGTAGCTGTCTGATTTATGGCATCTTTTTTCGCTATCCTTTAGGGGTAATGGGTGCTAAAATATTGATGTACATCAAAAAGTGAAAGGTTGTTATGATTTCTGATAAGCCAGCGGCAAAGCGCATTCAATCTGGTGGTTGTGCAATTCACTGTCAAGATTGCAGCATTAGCCAGCTTTGTATTCCTTTTACTCTCAATGAATCTGAACTTGATCAACTTGATCAAATTATTGAGCGTAAAAAACCTATCCAAAAGGGCCAAGAGCTATTTAAAGCTGGTGACGACCTTAAGTCTCTCTACGCTATTCGCTCAGGTACAATTAAAAGTTATACCATTACTGAGCAAGGTGATGAACAAATCACTGCGTTTCATTTAGCGGGTGATTTAGTTGGTTTTGACGCGATCACTGATGATTCTCATCCTAGCTTTGCTCAGGCTCTAGAAACATCAATGGTATGCGAAATACCCTACGAAATTCTTGATGATCTTTCGGGTAAAATGCCTAAGTTACGTCAGCAAATTATGCGCTTGATGAGTAATGAAATTAAGGGCGACCAAGAGATGATTCTTCTGCTATCTAAAAAGAATGCAGAAGAAAGATTAGCGGCTTTTCTTTATAACTTGTCGACTCGTTTCTCTCAGCGCGGCTTTAGCCCTAGAGAGTTTCGTCTGACAATGACTCGTGGTGATATCGGTAACTACCTTGGTCTCACTGTTGAAACGATCAGTCGTCTACTCGGCCGTTTTCAGAAGTCCGAAATCCTTAGCGTTAAAGGCAAATACATCACAATCCTTGACCATGACCAACTGATGGAACTGGCAGGCGTATCTAAAGAAACTAAGTAACTTCAATGAGGTAGCTCTTAAATGAGCTACGTCATACTTCTGTTAAAAACTCTCTTTTTTTCTAAAATTCTCGCTGGTTATGAGCTAAAGTAACTCTAACGCCCTCCTCCATAATTAAGGAGTCGATATGAGTATTTATAGCAAGATTCTGGTGGTTGCTGACATCAACCACGATGAACAACCCGCCCTTGCCAGAGCCATACAGTTAGCACAGCAAAGCACGTCTTCTAGCCACATTACATTTTTCCTATCTATTTATGATTTCTCTTATGACATGACGTCGATGCTCTCTGTTGATGAACGTGATGCTATGCGACGTGGTGTTATCCATCAGCGCGAGCAATGGATGAGGAAAGTAGCTGAACCGTATATTGATAGTTCGATCCAATTTGAAGTAAAAGTGGTGTGGCATAACCGCCCTTATGAAGCGATTATTGCTGAGATATTTTACGGAGAACATGACATTCTGATCAAAGGGACGCGCAAGCATGATGTCCTTGAATCCGTTATTTTTACACCGACAGATTGGCACTTATTGCGTAAATGCCCAACTCCAGTGCTATTGGTTAAAAATTCAGATTGGCCACAGAATGCGAATATAATCGCTTCGGTACATGTGGGGTCAGAAAATCCGGCTCATATTGATTTAAATGATTGCATAGTTGAACAACTAAAAAGCCTCACCACTCGTTTAGGTGCGACGCCTTATCTGGTCAATTCATACCCTATTACGCCTGCGAATATTACCATTGAGTTGCCCGAGTTTGATCCAATGACCTACACTGATGCTGTTCGTGGTCACCACTTGATGGCAATGAAAGCATTGCGACAAAAGCATGGTATAGATGAATCGCAAACACTTGTAGAGCAAGGCTTGCCTGAAGACGTCATTCCTCAAGCAGCTGAAAAGCTCAATGCGGCGATGGTTATTCTTGGTACGACGGGGCGTACAGGGTTATCTGCGGTATTTATTGGCAACACGGCAGAACAAGTCATTGATAAAATTAACTGTGATGTTTTAGCATTAAAGCCGCATGGCTACGTGAGCCCTTTAGATCCTAAAACCTCTATTTAAAATGGCCCGATCTATCATCGATCCCCCTTGTCATAGACGAGGGGGATTTTTTATCTTCCTTACTTGTTAGATCTGGCATCTGCGCTATTTATCCGTATCATACGCACTCTATTTTGTTTTAAAGATTAAAGACCAGACACTGATGACTGAGCAAATTCAAGAGCGCACCAAAGCTCAACAATATAATTTCAATAAACTTCAGAAGCGTATCCGTCGTAATACGGGTCAAGCCATTGCTGACTTTAATATGATTGAAGATGGCGACCGTATTATGGTATGTCTTTCTGGCGGTAAAGATAGCTTTACCATGCTGGATATTCTAATGAGCCTTCAGAAAAGTGCCCCTGTTAGCTTTGAGCTTATTGCCGTGAATCTTGATCAAAAACAGCCCGGATTTCCTGAACACATTCTGCCGCAGTACTTAGAGCAGCTAGGCGTTGAATATAAAATTGTCGAAGAAGACACGTATTCTATTGTTCAAGATAAGATCCCTGAAGGGAAAACCACCTGCTCACTTTGTTCACGCTTACGCCGTGGCATTTTGTACCGTACAGCCAAAGAACTCGGTGCGACGAAAATTGCGTTAGGCCATCACCGTGACGACATTCTAGAAACGCTATTTTTGAACATGTTTTATGGTGGAAAGATCAAAGGAATGCCACCTAAACTTGTGTCTGATAACGGTGAACATGTGGTAATTCGCCCTCTAGCCTACTGTCGTGAAAAAGACATTATCAAATATGCGAACATGCGAGAGTATCCGATTATTCCATGTAATCTATGTGGCTCTCAGCCAAACATGCAACGTCAAAACATTAAGCAAATGCTAAATGGCTGGGATAAACAGTTCCCTGGGCGCATCGAGACCATGTTTAGTGCAATGCAAAATGTAGTGCCTAGCCATTTGGCTGATTTCAAGTTGTTTGACTTTAAGTCGATTAACCGTGATTCAGGTGTTATTAATGGCGGCGACATTGGTTTTGATAAAGAAGAGATGCCAATCCTAGCGCTCGAAGATGAGGATAGCGTGATGGAGTTTGATCCTAGTTTGAAGTTGGATGTCACCAATCTTTGATATTCCTATAAAGATAAAACGAGTAAGGGCTGCGAATGCAGCCCTATTGATATTAGCCCAACATGTCTAATGTTTCGCTTTGGGAAGATAAGGTAACACGCGAACCGTTTCTTGTGGTAACTGCATCGATCCACCTTCACCCAGTTGACTGAGATCCACTTGGGCTTTGCCATTTTCTATGTTAATGGTTTCGCCGTTACTCAACTGAATGACCGAATTCAAATTATTGGCAAATTCGAGTGTGACACCAGAAACATCGGGTGTGAACCAACTCGCAAACATCCCGCCGAGCTCTTCCAGTAATTTTTGCATCTGAGGTAATAAGATGGCGACCTGCTGGTAAGATATTTCTCCTTTGAACTGCTCTTTTGCCATAACAACAGTCGAAAAGTCACAACGCATATCTTGAGGAGTATCGACAAACACTAACGGATTCGCTTGCCGTAAATGATCGTCTAAAGGAAGTAGTAGCTCGTGGTTGCTACTGACTTTCAACGCTTCATAGTGCTTTTCTTTTTCCATCCAAGCCTTCTCTATTGGGCAGAGCTGCTTGGTATTGGCATTAAGGAAATAATAAGCGACTTTGACATTGGGGTACTCTTCTTTCACGTTATTTTTCATTGCTGAAAACAACTTGGAGTATGTAAACATATACTCTTGAGCGTTAACGGGAAATGCGTTAGCAAGGCATAACGTTGTCAGTAATAAGGTAAGCGTTCTTTTTTCCATTATTATTCTGTCCAGAAAGGCTGATTGTGACGCATCATAGATTGAAGATCTTGCACATAAGCTTCTCCGCGCTCTGAGTATTTCAGTAAGCCATTGGTCATCTCCATGGCACTGTCGGCACTCAATAAATCGGCATTATTTTTTCTTAATCGAAAACGAATCTCTCGTAAATCATGATAAGCGGAGTTGCGGTTAACATTCATGAAGTAACCGTGGATTGACTCTTGAACAGAACCAAAACTCGCCACTTCGTGAGTCATACCTTCCACTCGTTGCAAAGGTACCAACCCACACCCTACACTGTAACACCATTGACCGAAATAGTTGTTTCCTTCAGTTGCAAAGCGAGAGGTTCCCCAAGCTGATTCATTCGCTGCCTGGGTCAAGACTAACGCTTCGGGTAAAACGTCAACTCGATGCAGCATGTTTTCTAACCAGGCGCTAGTGATGCCTTCCGCAGGAATCGGTACTTCATATCGCTTAGAGAGTTTTTGCGCCTCACTATAGTCACTTTTGGCTATCTGATTGCTTAGATGATGTTGTGCAATCCTCTCTAATATTTCACGCTCTCGCAAAACACGTAAATTTTCCCAAGCTATCCCTGGTTTTAAGAAAGAAAAAAAAGCATGCTTTTTCTCATTCACATCATCGATGGCTGAGAAGTCAGGCGCTTTTCCAACAGCTCTAGCACCTTGCAAAGATGGAATGTCGCTTTTGTAAGTCGTCTCAGTTGAGGTTTGCTTGACGTAATAAACGCTGCAGCTCACAACCACGAGCGAGATGGCGGTAAGTAAGATTATTTTACGCATTGAACACCTGAGAATTTGGATTATTGTCGGATTGATTAGTCGCTATGATCTTTAGTTTGATGCCAAACATATTGCGATAAATAATCCCTTTAGCATGGAAGAAGAAAGGTAATACAAAAATGAAACCTATCCCATAAAAGAGCGCGGCGGCAACGAACATCAGCATGATCACGGAATAAATCACGGCAATAGGAACGATTTTTTTATTTACTGCGCGTAAGGATAATAGCAGTGATTGCATAGGTGGAACCCGTTTTTCGCAGATCAATAAGATGGATTGGCTAAACGCAATACTCAAATACATTGATAGCAATGGGAAAATCATTCCTGCTACACCTTGCAGTAATAAGCTGAATAGCGTTGCTAAAATCACTGGGATGGTGAACTGTAATCCCTTACCTATATGTCTTGGCTGTGTTCTTAACCCAGCGACATGACTCATCGCCATTAAGCTCACGCCAGCATAAATAGGTGCACTAACGACCTCATAGCTAAAATTAGCCACAAAAATAGCTTGTACAATATTGCCTGTGAAAGCTTCTGGTGTTTCTAACGCATCCAAGATTAGTGATGGATCACCCAGTTGCAATTTTAAAGCAATATAGAAGATCGCAAGCTGCACAAATAAAAGAATCACGATGGAAGGAGAAAAGGAGATAAATTGCTTGATCGTACAATCCCATGCCTCTTTGAGCACGGCGTTAACTTTTAGCTCGTAATCTCCCTTGAGCGCATGCTCTACACTACCGCCTAAATTGAAATCTTTTTCAATATCATTATTCATAAAATGTCCTAGGCAACGGAAAAGCAAGTTGCCTGTATTTGGGTCACAAAGTTATTGTCATTATACTGCAATACACTCTAGTCCAAAATCAGAAGCCTAAACTGATCTTGCATTATTATGTGTTTGGTTGATAATTAACCACTTGAAAGCATTGAACAGTTAGTTAGTTCTGTATGGTAATCAATCTTTACTGCTACCTACAAAACTTTTTCTGTATCAATATAAGAAAACGCTTTGAATTCACTCTTTTGGTGATTATGATGCGCGCCTCAATTGTGTATAGCGACAGGTCGTAAGATAGGCATCCCTATAGACCAAGGTGGGAGAAAAACAGACGTTGAACGTAAAAAAATCAGTAGGAAAACCAGTAGTTCGTCTTTCTGGTATCAGTAAAAGTTTCGATGGTAAGGAAATCATTGGCAACCTAAACCTTGATGTTAATCATGGCGAATTCTTAACGATACTTGGTCCTTCTGGCTGTGGTAAAACAACAGTACTAAGAATGATTGCAGGTTTTGAAACCGCAGATCAAGGTTCAATTACTCTTGATAATCAAGATGTTACAAAAGTTCCTGCTGAACAGAGACACGTTAACACCGTCTTTCAAAGCTATGCACTTTTCCCACATATGACAGTATTTGAAAATGTCGCGTTTGGTTTGCGTATGCAAAAAGTGCCAACGGCGGACATTGAACCCCGTGTGATGGAAGCACTGCGGATGGTACGCCTCGACGCGATGGCCCAGCGTAAACCAAGTCAACTTTCTGGTGGTCAACAACAACGTATCGCTATCGCGCGTGCCGTTGTTAATAAACCTAAGGTTCTGTTGCTAGACGAATCTTTATCCGCGCTTGACTATAAACTGCGTAAGCAGATGCAAATGGAGCTTAAGCAGCTTCAACGTCAGCTTGGGATCACCTTTATCTTCGTTACGCACGATCAAGAAGAAGCTTTATCAATGTCGGATCGCATTATTGTTATGCGTGAAGGGAAAATTGAGCAAGATGGCTCTCCACGTGAAATTTACGAAGACCCTAAAAACCTATTTGTTGCTCGCTTCATCGGTGAGATCAACGTATTTAATGCTGAAACGATTGAACGAATTGATGATAAGCGTATTCGTGCACATATCGAAGGTGTTGAAGCGGTGGTTTACCACGATCAAAATGTACAACCCGGACACAAACTACAAGTTTTGCTGCGTCCTGAAGATCTTCGCATCGAAGAGATTAAAGAGTCAGAAGAAAAAGGCATTGTTGGGCACGTGACAGAACGTACCTACAAAGGCATGACTCTAGAATCTGTAGTCGAATTGGAAGAATCAGGCATGCGCGTGACGGTTAGCGAATTTTTTAACGAAGATGATCCTGATGTGGACCATTCTCTCGGCCAGAAAGTCGCTATCACTTGGGTTGAAAGCTGGGAGGTAGTACTCGATGATGAGCAAGAAGCTTAATCTTCAAAATGCTATTATCACATTGATTGTTGGGTGGTTAGTGCTGTTTGTGCTAATCCCTAACGTTATGATCATTGGTACTAGCTTTTTGACTCGCGATGAAGCCAACTTAATTGAAATGACCTTCACGCTTGATAACTATACACGCCTATTGGATCCACTTTACGCCAAAGTGCTCATGCACTCTTTCTATATGGCAATCGTGGCTACCCTTCTCTGCTTGGTTATTGGTTATCCATTTGCCTACATTGTCGCAAAAATGCCACAAAAATGGCGTCCAATTATGCTGTTTTTGGTGATTGTTCCTTTTTGGACGAACTCTCTTATCCGTACCTACGGATTAAAAATAGTGCTGGGTACGCAAGGCATCCTAAACCAAGCTTTAATGGCTTTAGACATCATAGACAAACCACTGCGTATTATGTACACCGAGACAGCGGTAATGATTGGCTTGGTTTACATCTTGCTGCCTTTTATGATTCTTCCGCTCTATTCTGCTATTGAAAAATTGGACGATACTTACATTGAAGCCGCGCGAGATCTAGGGGCAAATAAGCTTCAAACTTTACTGAAGGTAGTATTGCCATTGACCATGCCGGGTATCATCGGGGGCTGCTTATTGGTGTTACTGCCAGCATTAGGTATGTTCTACATTGCTGACTTACTCGGTGGCGCGAAAAACCTGCTGATTGGTAACGTGATTAAGAGCCAAGTATTGAATGCTCGTGATTGGCCATTTGGCGCCGCGACCAGCATTGCCTTGACTCTGGCGATGGCTGTAATGCTTTATGCATACTATCGTGCTGGTAAGTTATTGAATAAGAAAGTGGAGCTAGACTAATGGGCAAAACAGTTAGATTTAGCTTTATGAGTTTAGTGTATGTATTTCTATACCTACCTATCATAGTGCTGATTGTAAACTCATTTAATGACAACAAATTTGGTATTAAATGGGGCGGTTTCACTACGAAGTGGTACCACGCTTTAGTTGCAAACGACAGCTTAGTTCAGGCCGCATGGCACTCGCTGAATGTAGCGGTTTTTTCAGCCACAGCAGCGACGCTGATTGGCAGTTTAACTGCTGTAGCCCTTTTTCGTTATCAATTTAAAGGTAAACGTGCAGTTAATGGTATGTTGTTTGTTGTGATGATGTCCCCAGATATTGTCATGGCAATTTCGCTACTTGCGCTATTCTTAGTGTTAGGTGCTCAGCTAGGTTTTCTTACTTTGTTGATTGCACACATTACATTCTGCTTACCTTTCGTTGTTGTGACTGTTTACAGTCGCCTCAACGGATTTGATGTAAAGATGCTCGAAGCTGCCAAAGATCTCGGTGCTGGCGAATGGGTGATTTTGACCAAAATCATTTTGCCATTAGCGAAACCGGCAGTTGCGGCTGGTTGGTTGCTGAGTTTCACACTGTCATTAGATGATGTGATCATTAGCTCGTTTGTAACTGGCCCTACTTACGAAATTTTACCATTGAAGATTTATTCTATGGTTAAAGTTGGGATTTCCCCAGAAGTTAACGCTCTGGCGACCGTGATGTTAGTTGTCTCATTGGCTCTAGTAATCACATCACAGTTGTTAGCAAGGGAAAAAGTGAAGTAGAATCGACATCTTGTAATACATTACGCGAAACAGAATGACAAATCGTCATTCTGTTTTTCTATCTAACGCCTAAAAATAGGCAACGTTTGGTTTGGAGCTAACGTCAATGAAAAAATGGGCTACTCTATTAGCTGGTAGTGCATGTGCGCTTTCTTTGTTCTCTGGAGCAGTAACAGCGGATGAAAACAAGGAACTAGTATTCATGAACTGGGGGCCGTACATTAACAGTGGTCTTCTAGAGCAGTTTACGAAAGAGACCGGCATCAAGGTCATTTATTCAACTTATGAATCGAATGAAACCCTGTATGCAAAGCTAAAAACTCACAACCAAGGTTATGATCTTGTTGTTCCATCCACCTACTTCGTTTCTAAAATGCGCGATGAAGGTATGTTACAAAAGATTGATAAGTCTAAATTAAGCAACTTTAAAAACCTTGATAACAACTATTTGAATAAACC
>NZ_CAWNIB010000007.1:0-12338 GCF_963874405.1 Vibrio sp. V08_P9A1T1 | reverse complement strand
GACGTGTAACAAGCTAAAACTGGCAGGGAAATGGTACTAAACCTGAACCATAGCCAAAAGATGGCTTTCTTGACCCTGCGCAAGGTGAGGAGTAATTTGCAGCTTCCTGTGTTTAAGGCACTGCTTCCATTTCCAATCATTAAGTACAGAGTGTTTGCAGGAGTTTATCTTGCACTCACCTATGCTGATGATTGAAATCAGTCAATAAAAAGAACCATGCTAGAAGAAACGACAACCAATGACCCTCATGATGCTCAACCTGAGGGGACTGAACGCATTTATCGCCAACGTTTTGATTCCAAAATAGGGTTTCAAAATGAATACGATATTCTTGCGATTGAAGAGCCTTTACAAATCAGTTTGCAATGGAATGATACGGTTACTAACAAGCTGCATATCGAAGAGTGGAGCATGACAATGCGAACGCCCGGTGACGATGCCCATCTCATCGGTGGCTTACTTTACACGCAGCAAGTGATCGATTCATATGACCATATACTCAATATGGAATTGGTTGACGACGAATCACGCCATGGCCAGAATCACTGGTTGGTCACGCTCAATCATCCGTACACTGATGTGATTCAGCATCAGGCCCGTCGTTATATGGGCCAGTCGAGCTGTGGCATTTGCGGTATGACATCCATCCGAGCCTTGAGTTTGAGGCAAGAAATTCGTGTTGATGATAGCCCGAAATGGCTCTCTTCTGATGTTGTTATTGCGCTTCCTAATCTGCTTCTTGTTCATCAACCACTGTTTGCAAAAACGGGGGCGGTGCATGGTGCGGGTTACTTCGTGAATGGCGAGTTAATTGCCGTTGCGGAAGATGTGGGCCGCCATAACGCAGTGGATAAGTTGATTGGTCGAATTTTGAGTGAGCAACGTTGGCACCCGCAAGGGGTATTAATTCTTAGCGGCCGAGTGAGTTTTGAGTTAATGCAAAAAGCGGCCATTGCTGGCATTTCAGTGGTGGTGGCTGTTGGTGCGCCATCACGTTTAGCGCTCGATATGGCGCGTCAGTTCGATATGACACTGATTGGTTTTATCAAAAAAAATCAGTTCAATATATACCATGGTCATGCACGTTTGCAGTCAGTGAAAGAGTGAGAAGAAGAATATGAGTATTAAACAATATACCGGTTCGGCTGGTGGTTGGGGAGCGCTAAAAAGCACCGCGCATCATCTATTGAAAAGTCATAATGTTGCCAAAAATATTTCCAATCTTTTAAAAACCAACCAAGACCATGGTTTTGACTGTCCGGGCTGTGCTTGGGGTGAAAAACATGTCCCAGGGCGTTTTCGTTTTTGCGAAAATGGCGCTAAGGCCGTCAACTGGGAAGCCACTTCTCGACGCGTTGGGGCGGATTTCTTTAAGCAATATTCGGTCACTTGGCTCAATAAGCAGAGTGACTATTTTCTCGAATCTCAAGGGCGTTTAGCGGAACCAATGCGCTATAACGCTCAAACGGATCACTATGAGCCAATCAGCTGGGATGAGGCGTTTGCACTGGTTGCACAACACCTCAATCAACTCGCTAGTCCAAATCAGGCGGAATTTTATACATCAGGCCGCGCGAGTAATGAAGCTGCATTTCTATACCAGTTGTTTGCGCGCCGGTTTGGTACCAATAATTTTCCTGATTGCTCAAACATGTGCCATGAAGCGACGAGCGTCGCCTTGGTTCGCTCGATTGGCATTGGTAAGGGAACTGTGACTATTGAGGATTTTGAAGAATCCGATGCGATTCTTTTATTTGGACAAAACCCAGGAACGAATCACCCTCGTATGTTGGAAACACTGGCGTCAGCCTATAAGCGTGGCGCTCGGGTTGTTGCGTTTAATAATTTAAAAGAGCGAGGATTGGAGCGTTTTACTAACCCGCAAAATCCTTTTGAAATGTTAAGCAATGGTTCAACACCGACCACTAGCCATTATTTCACTCCTAAATTAGGCGGAGACATGGCGGCGGTTCGTGGCTTGGTGAAAATTCTTCTTGCTCGTCATCAGCAAGCACAGGCCTGCGGTGAATCGATATTCGACCTTGATTTCATTGCCCAGCATACCGAAGGGATGGAGTCTTATTTAGCCATGGTGCAGGCTACGCCGTGGTCAAGTATTATTGAACAATCTGGGCTCACGAAACAAGATCTAGAGCTGGTGGCAGATATTTACCAAGGCGCTAAACGCGTGATCGTAACTTGGGCAATGGGGGTGACTCAGCATAAGCATTCAGTGGCAACCATACAAGAGTTGGTCAATCTACAATTACTGTTTGGCCAAATTGGTAAGGATGGTTCTGGGGTATGTCCTGTCCGTGGCCACTCAAATGTGCAAGGTGACCGCACGGTTGGAATTAATGAAAAACCGCCTGAATTTCTACTCGACAATATTGAAAAAGTACTGGGCTTTACGCCACCAAAAGCGCATGGCCATAATGTAGTTAATGCTATTGAGGCGATGCTACGGGGTGAAAGTAGAGTCTTTATCGGTTTAGGAGGAAACCTCGTTGCTGCTGCGCCCGATACCGAGCGTGTCGCACAAGCAATGAAAAACTGTAATTTGACCGTAAACATTGCGACTAAACTGAATCGGAGTCATGTCAACCCGGGCAAGGATGCGTTGATCCTGCCTTGTTTAGGTCGGACAGATATTGATATTCAGGCTCAGGGGCCACAGAAAATTACCGTTGAAGACTCATTCTCCATGGTTCATGCTTCTTCTGGGCGAATTGATGTTACAGGAGAGATGATGCGCTCAGAGCCTGCCATTATCGCAGGAATGGCAAAAGCGACCTTAGGGGAGGAAAATCCAATCGATTGGCAATCCATGGCCGATAATTACGATAACATTCGAGATTTGATTGAAAAGATTATCCCAGGATTTGCCAATTTTAATCAGCGGCTCAAAGGGCCTGGCGGTTTTTATCTTGGTAATTCAGCGCGTGAATTTAATTGGAAAACGCCCACAGGAAAAGCGCAGATAAGCAGTAATGCACTTCCTGAATCTATCGTTCCGCTTAAAACTCAGCAGATGACCAAGAAACCGATTTTTGTGTTGCAGACGATGCGTTCGCACGATCAGTACAACACCACGGTTTACGGTTTGGATGATCGTTACCGAGGTGTATTTGGCGAACGTAATGTCATCTTCATGAATGAAAAAGATATTGAGCAGCTGCAATTAAAAGCGGGTGAACGAGTCGATATTGAGACACTGTGGGATGATGGTATTAAACGTGAAATTTTGGGCTTCAAAGTGGTCGCCTATGTAATTCCTCAAGGGAATGTAGCGGCCTATTTCCCTGAGGCAAATGCACTCATTCCATTGAGCAGTAAAGGCGACTTTAGTGATACCCCGACATCAAAATCTATTGCCGTTGTCATTCACCCAACCAAAGTTGCACCACTGTTAGTTCAAACAGACTAAAAAATCAGATACTAAAGCAAAAAAAAAATCAGATACTAAAGCAAAAAAGAGAGCCGAAGCTCTCTTTTTTTAGGTGTATGGTCGGACTGAGAGGATTTGAACCTCCGACCCCCGACACCCCATGACGGTGCGCTACCAAGCTGCGCTACAGTCCGATTGGCGTAATCTAATCATTTATCCCTTTAGCGTCAAGAGATAATCTTGCTAACGACCTGATTTAATTATCTTTGGCGTAAAATCTCTGCAATTCAGTTAAGCCTTGCATCAGTACTGGTAACGCTGGGCTAGAGTCTTTCTGACGTTGATAGTTTTCATCAAACAGCTTGAAGTTGCCAAATTTATCAATGAGAGTCGTTTGGGTATCGGTAATCAAGGCTAATTCACGGGCATCACCGGCTAAAATCCACTTCCTTTTGTTTTCATCAAACAAGTTTCTACCACTGCTAAATTCAATAGGGTTGGATGAAGCACCTAACAGATCCTGTAAAAGCGTGACTGAAAAATCTAAGTGACTTGAACGGTGTGAGTATTCTCCTGCCATTTTTCCAGGCCAATGGATGATCATCGGCACTTGTAACTGGTATCGGCTGTAATTGCTGTTAGCACCCCAGCTGTTGGTTTTTGTCTCGTTAAACTCCGCGCCATGATTTGAGGTGATCACAATCAGCGTATTGTCTTGCAATTGTAATTCGTCAATCTTAGTGAGCAGCAGGCCTATTTCTTGGTCGGCTGCATTGACCGAGTTATTGTAACCAGCACGCAGGCGATCGCTGGCACTACCTTTACTTGACCGAGGGTCAAAGTCATTAAAGTTGTCAACGGTCGTCAACTCCAAATAGCTGAACCAGGGTTGTTCGGTTTGCTCGGATACCCATTTATGCCAGCGTTGTATAGTTTGGTTATCTGTGCTCGATTCTTGATCAAAAGGAGCTTTAGAGACCGTTAAAGTGCGGAAAATCGTCTCTTCGTATAAGGTGTCGTCAAAATTATCGCCACTAAAGAGGCCAAACTGATAATTCTGTTTTTTCAATACATCTATCAGTATCGGAGGGGTACCTTGTGAACGAATGGCGTTGGCATAACTGCTTGGCAACCCATAAAATAAGCCAAAGATCCCAAACATGTCATTACTCGAGCTGTAATGATTATTAAACTTCAAATTTTCTGTCGCAAATTGGTAAGTGTTGGGCATGATTTCAGCTGTCAGCACATCACTTCTTAAATTATTGACACTCACTAGCAAAATATTGAGATTATTTGCTCTGCGGCCAAATTGAAGAGGCTCAAGAGGATAACGAACAATGTTAAGGTTCTCTTCATTATCCTTCAAACGCTTTAAGTACACATCACGATCAAATAGACCGTGTTTTTCCATGAACGATTTTGCCGTCATTGGATAGGAGAGCGGGAAGTTTGATTTTTGGCTGGTCACTGATGTTTCTAAATACGCATCAGACCAAACGTAAATAAGGTGGCTGGTAATAAAACTAATGAAAAATACCGCCGCGATGGGCCGGCCAACGTGTTTATGCGATAGTTTTCGCTGCTTACGCCAAACCCACTCCGAAAGCCCAAGTTGTAAGAGGAAAATGAGCGGCATGACCACAAACAGATGCTGTAAGTCGGCGGTGATAGCGCTGGTCTCATCGCTAAAAAGCAGTTCCCATACAATCGGTGTTAAGTGCAGGTTGATTGCTTGATAAGCTTGGGTATCGATTAATAAGAGTGTGAGTCCTAACGTTGCAAAACAGACCGCCACGAAGCGAAATAGTTTGCGCGACGGAATGATGAATGTCAGAGGGAATAAAACCAGCAGATAGAGTGCAAAGACCAAAAATCCAAAATGGCCGACCCAAGACACAGCTAAATAAAACTGCCCCAACAAGGTTTCAGGCCATGGTGATTGTACGATATATCGAGTACCAATAAGCATTGCTGCAATGATATTGAAGAAAGCAAACCAATGCCCCCAACCAACCAACCGTGATACGCGTTCACCGTATGTATTTTCGCTATCTGCCATGTAATTTTCTATCTATGCATTCTATTAGTGAGTAGTAGTTTCTAAAGACGACATCAATGCCTGAGCAAATTTTTCCGCAATCGCCTTACGCTGTGAAGCGGCAACGTTTTGGTTTAAGACATTCGTTGCAATGTTTCCCGCAATCATGAGAGTAAGCTCAGGGGAAGCACTATGTTTAGCGAGGATGGCAGCAACTTCTGTCAGGATATTTTCAATTCTTTCGTCGCTGTATTTAGATGTAATAGGCATAAAGACTCTAATGATGATAGTAAAAGCGGCTTATGATAACCTACAATGCCTTACAACTGAAACCAGAACGATGATAATTTCACTATGAGTCTTCACCTTTCCAACGTGATTTTGCACCAATTAAGCAAAAACGAGCAAGATGAGTTGGTGGTTAAATACCGCTCTCAATCTTTAGATAATGATACGTCTGCCGAAAATTTAGTGGCTGAGTTGCATCGCGTGTTTAATTCGAAAGCGAGCAAAGGTTTTGGTTCGTTTAAGTCGGACAGTGATTTTCAAACTTGGTTGCAAGAACTTCGTCAAGGTGAGCGTGATTTTTACGATTTTTCACAAATCAGTGCTCAACGGCTGAAAGATGAATTATCAAAGTATCCGTTTGCTGATGAAGGGATCTTAGTGATGGCCGAATATCAGTCACTAGCTACCGATTACCTATTTATTGGGCTTTTACCTCTCAACCAAAGTTTGAAAGTAACAGAGGGGCTCGACATTAGCGCGACAGATTATCTTGATATCAACAAAATGGATATCGCGGCGCGTCTTGACCTCTCAAGTTTTGAAACGGACAAAAACTCAAACCGCTACCTTGCCTATATCAAAGGTCGCGTTGGTCGAAAAGTGTCGGATTTCTTTCTTGATTTTCTGCAAGCCGATGTCGGGTTAGATACCAAAGTGCAAAATCAAGTACTGATGCAAGCGGTACAGGATTTTTGCACTGATTCTAAGCTAGAAAAAGATGAAGCGATCGGTTACAAGAAGCAGGTTTACGATTACTGCAATGAGCAAATTAAAGCCGGTGAGGAGGTTCATATTCGTGAGTTGTCTGGTGAATTACCTGCTAGCCAAGACGGCACGGGTTTTTTCGAATATACGCAGGCACATGGCTATGAACTGGAAGAGAGCTTTCCTGGTGATCGTTCTACCGTGCGTAAACTGACCAAGTTTGTCGGTGCAGGGGGCGGTTTGAATGTGAGCTTTGATAGCTTGTTATTGGGAGAGCGTATTTTTTATGATCCTGAAAGCGACACGTTAACCATCAAAGGCACGCCACCGAATTTAAGAGAACAGTTAACGCGCCAGCGTTAATCGTTTACCACTAAGAGAGCTTGATATGGCTCTCTTTTTTGTCTTTTCTCCCGATGTACAACTCAGCACGGTCCAAACTTTAGGTTTATGCTTGTATTAATTACAAGTACAAATTGGTAATCACAGTGTTTGGGCAAAAGAAATCAAAACGATTCAGCGTGAGATCGTATGGAGTGATTCTGTTTGGTTGGTTAATCTCCGTTGGTCTTGTGTTTTGGCAAAGCCATTTAAGCTACCAAGCCATGCATGCGGTGAAAGAGTTACATTACAGTGTTGAAGAACTTAAAAGTTCACTCTATTTTAAAGAGCCTTATCGTTCGACGCGAGCGAATGATATCGCGCTGAATGTGCAGCTACTCTATTCACTTAGGCTACAGCTGGAAGTTGAGCACCGAGATTTTTCATGGCGACCAGATATTCAGCAATTGCTCCATGTGACTGATCGCTATATCACACTGACCAAATCGTATTTGTCGATTGAGCTTAACATTCAACCCTTGGTTGAACGCCTACAAGTGCTGCGCGACAATCCCACTAATTCAGAACAACTCAAGCAAATGTATGTGGTGTTAGGCGCTTATGTATTTGAAGCGATGTTCAGTGACACTGAGCAAAATCCGGGGATCTATCGAGCATTAGATAAACTCTATGTGGATGGGCAATCTTTACCAGCTATTCAGAAAAAAGAGTTAGAGCAGACATTAGCACAAGCGTCTGATTTACTGAATCAATACGCCCAAGGTGCACGTTTGGTCGACAATTTAATCAATCACTCTATTTACAATCAGCTTATCCATGTTGAAAACCAATACCATCGTCTTTTAAACATCTATGCTTATCTTGTCACGGGGTTAAGTGGTGGTGTTATGCTATTGCTGGGTTGGTTGATGTTTCGGTCATCAGTTTTAACTCGTTCTCATGTTAATAAAGTTCCCAGTGCTGCGAAAGAGGATGCGTCATCTGAGATGAATCCCAGTCGTGTTTTGTCTACAGAAGAACCACAGGTGGAAACATCGGATCTTTCTGATGATTTGGCCATCGATATTGAATCCATGCTCATAACTCTCAATGGCGATGTTGAGTCTGTCACTCTACTGTTGAGCGTATTTATACAAGATCATCAGCATGATGCCACTGAATTGAAAAGATTGGTGCATTCTGATTTGGAGGCTGCTCAACGCCGAGCACACAGCCTGAAAGGCGTCGCGGGCAATCTTGGTTGCCGTTCACTCAAGCAGATAGCGTCAGAAATAGAGTTGCGACTCAGCCAGAAGCAACGACCTACGGAGAAGCAATTGGGGTTATTAACAACGCAATTAGCGGCCGCTATAGCCAGTGCGCAACACTACCTTGATCAAAGAAAACGATAAGCCAGTTCTATCGTGTCAGCTTTAAATGGTGATTCTGCTTGTAGTAAAAAAGAGCTCAGTTGAGCTCTTTTTTAATGGTTTTTTAGTTCAATGACTTTTGCAATACTCTGCTAGGCTGACTGTTGGTTGAGAACCGGTGTTTGTTCAGCACTGTCTGCTGGTGCAGTAGGTTCACATTTATCAACAAACCAACCCATGTAAGAGGTAAAAATGGTCACCAAAATACAGACAAAGCTTAGCCACATAAAGGGGGCATATGAGAGCGTTGCAACGCCTAGAATGCTCGCCATGTAGATGCCATTATCGCTCCATGGCACCATACCGGAGGTGAGCGTGCCACCAAATTCAGCGTTACGTGATAGGTTCTTACGCTGATAGCCTAAACGGTCATAGTTCTTGGCACAGATTTTAGGGGTCAGGATGAGTGAAACATACATGGCTGAGCCAAAAACGTTGCCCATAAATGCAGTACCAATAGTACTGGTTGCCAGTGAACCTGCGCTTGTCACGCGGCGCTCAAACAGTTTTGCGATGGTTTCAAGCACACCCACTTTATCCAGCAATCCACCAAACCCGAGACCAAAGACAATCACGGCAACAGAACCAAGCATAGAGGACATGCCGCCTCGGTTTAAGATTGAGTCAATGAAGCCAACGCCGGATTCAATATTGTAAGGTGCCCATGCGGTATTGAAAGCTTGCAAGAAGTCTACGTCTTGAATCATCACAGCCCAAATAATGCCCAGCAAAGAACCAAAGCTAATTACAGGAAACGAAGGCATTCTCATCGCAAGCAAGCCAAGTACAATCAGCACTGGCACAAAAGAGTATGGGGTAATGTAAAACTGCTGTTCCATCGCCTCAATCACGCTTTGTACTTGAGACATGTCTACGTTACCCGCATAGTGGAAACCAAATAAGGTAAACATGATACCCGTGATCACGTAGCTGATAAGCGCTATCGGCAGCATACCTTTAATGTGCTCCATCACTTCAACGTTAGACATCGAAGACGCCAGAATAACGGAATCAGATAATGGCGACATTTTGTCACCAAAGTAACAACCTGAAAGTACTGCGCCAGCGGTGATTGGTGCTGGAACGCCAAGACCCTGACCAATCCCCATCATGGCAATCCCCGCGGTACCAGCTGCACCCCATGAGGTTCCAGTTGCTAAAGCGGTGAGAGAACAGATGATCATCGTTGCAAGAAGGAAAATAGAAGGATGGATTGCTTGAAGACCGTAGTAAATGATGGTCGGCACGATCCCGCCGGAGATCCAAGTGCCAACTAATGCGCCAACAGCTAAAAGTATCAACACGGCACCTAAACCATTAGAAATACCATTCAGTGCTGCTTTTTCTAATTCTTTATATTGGTGACCTAAACGAACACCGAGCACAATAATGATGAACCAGCCAATGTATAAGGCTAGTTGGATAGGGAGATCGAGTTGAGCTGTAAACGAAAACGCGAGTAACAAAAACAAGCCTAGAGCAATAATTACTTGAATTAAGCTAGGTAGGCGTTGAGGGGCTTGCGTCATAAAAGAGCCTCTTGTCAGATTTATGATCTAAGGACAGAACGGTGCCCTTATTGAGTTCGATCGCACTTTACAATAGTTAGCATAATATATCGACATCAAACACCTCGGATGTGATTTATGTCGTTCAAGTGGTTAATCTTCGATGTTAAATGTTGATAATAGTTAAATTTAATGGGTATAAATGTTTTGTAGTGTGGGTTTTTTGTGTAACAAGAACGTGATTATTTAGCGTTTCGTTGATTATTGAATGCTGAATCATAGTGCGGTTGAGTGATTTTTAGGCTTAAATGTGTTTTTTACAAAACTGGCTACGCAGAAAGAAAAAGTTACCACTTTTACTAAGAAAGTCTTGAGATTTTATGCTGAACCACTTATAGATGGAGCAATAAATTTTCATTTTAGATACATGGAGAGTGAGCGCGATGAGAGTAGGTTTAGTGGGTTGGCGTGGTATGGTCGGTTCTGTACTGATGCAGCGTATGGTTGAAGAAAATGACTTTGACTTGATCGAACCGGTTTTCTTTAGCACATCTCAAATTGGTATTCCTGCCCCAACGGTGCCTTCTAAGAAAGGCAATCATCATACAGGGTTACTGCAAGATGCTTACGATATTGATAGCCTCAAACAATTAGATGCCATCATCACCTGTCAAGGTGGTAGCTACACTGAAAAAGTGTACCCAGCTCTGCGTCAAGCGGGTTGGAAAGGTTACTGGATTGATGCTGCATCTACCTTACGGATGGATAAACAATCAATCATCACTTTAGATCCGGTCAACTTGACACAAATTCAGCACGGCATCCATTCAGGAACCAATACCTTTGTGGGCGGTAACTGCACAGTCAGTTTAATGCTTATGGCATTAGGCGGCCTTTATGAGAAAGGTTTGGTCGAGTGGATGAGCGCAATGACCTACCAAGCAGCTTCGGGTGCTGGCGCTCAAAATATGCGCGAGTTGATCTCGCAAATGGGAGTAATTAACGATGCAGTAAGCTCTGAATTGGCTAATCCATCGAGCTCAATTCTTGATATTGACAGAAAAGTGGCTGAAACCATGCGATCACCTTCTTTTCCTACCGAGCAGTTTGGTGCACCACTAGCGGGTTCATTAATCCCTTGGATTGACGTCAAACGCGACAATGGTCAAAGCAAAGAAGAGTGGAAAGCGGGCGTTGAAGCTAATAAAATTCTGGGACTTCAATCGTCACCGATTCCGATTGATGGAACCTGTGTTCGTATTGGCGCAATGCGCTGCCACTCACAAGCATTAACCATCAAGCTGAAGAAAAATGTTCCGCTTGATGAAATCGAAGAGATGATCGCTACGCATAATGATTGGGTGAAAGTTATTCCAAACGAGCGCGATATTACCGCACGTGAATTGAGCCCTGCCAAAGTCACTGGTACTTTGTCAGTTCCCGTAGGACGTTTGCGTAAAATGTCTATGGGTGATGATTTCTTAAATGCGTTTACGGTGGGTGACCAATTATTGTGGGGAGCTGCTGAGCCGCTTCGCCGTACTTTGCGGATCATTCTGGCTGAAAAACAGTAAAGATGGATCTCGGTTTAAAACCACTTGAGTAAAAATAAAAAAAAGGGGCGCTTTATGCAAAGCGCCCCTTTTTTTATGTTTTTATGCTTTTTGTCTGTAGCAACTGTGACGATGTTAACGCGGTTATGCAAGGCCAGGAAATAAATTTCTGAGCCCATTGGCAATAAACTCAATACCGAGTGCGCCTAGTATCAAACCCATGATCCGCGTAATCACGTTGATACCCGTTTGACCTAAGAAGCGGACAATATAGGGCGCTGAGCGAAACAGCAGCCAAGAGCTTAAACTAAATAACACCACAGTGATTATAATGCCCACGGTATCGAACATGCTTGGGTAGCGAGAGCCATACACTATGGTTGAACTGATGGCACCCGGTCCTGCCATTAAAGGCATAGCGAGTGGCACAACCCCAATTTGTTCACGGCTAATGTATTCAGATTTCTCTTGTTTGTTTTGTTTATCTTCACCCAATTTACCGCTCATCATCGAAAACGCGATGCTCAGCAGCAATAGGCCACCAGCTACTCGAAACGAATCTAAAGAGATACTAAACATATCCAGTAACATCTGCCCAGCAAGCAGTGCGGTAATCAAAATTATTGCCACAGCAATATTCGCTGTAGCCGCCGTTTTGTGTTTCTCTTCTTGCGTCATATGCCCAGTGAGAGAGACAAATATTGGCATAATCCCCACGGGGTTCACAGCGGCTACAAGGCCTAAGAAAAACTGCAGGAAAATGGCTAACTCAAAGGTTTGCATGGCATTTATCTCTAATGGATCATTTCGATGAAATATTACGTGGCTAATGTAAGCGAAAGCAAAGGATAGCACGAATGAAAAAAACTAAAGCGATTGGGGTTTTATTGCTGAGAAAAACTAATTCAATGAAGAAAACGTTTTACAATTGTTTTTCTAATGTATGTGAGTGGTGTTGTTTTTTGCTCAACTGTTAACATCTGCACATTTTTAATAAAATTAGTGCTCCTAGCTGGTGGTAAAAGTGAGAGTCGATATACTCTCAGTAGCACGTAAAATGAGGTGTGTTCATTCATCTATCGCTCAAAAATGAAACTTTTTTAC
>NZ_CAWNIB010000006.1:0-12394 GCF_963874405.1 Vibrio sp. V08_P9A1T1 | reverse complement strand
CAAAAAATAGTTTGAGTTAAAATGGTTATATGTGGATGACAGGCCAGAGAAATTTGGGTCCATCGGTGTGCAGATTTGAAAATGGCGACGAATAAATCGACAACGTGTCTGATGAAAGAGGTAGAGAGTGAGAAAAATAAATGAGCAACCGATTGTGCGGCAATTATTGCCACTATTCTTGTTCCTGATAGTGCTAACGTCTTTCCCAACACTGGCACAGGAAGAGCCTTATTCTGAATCGCCAATATTGGATCGTCCTTTGGTTGAGCGCTACATATTGGATGAGCTGAAAGCGTTAAGACAAGATCAACAAGATCTTGAACGGCGACTCACGATTCAAATTACCGACAGAGAACTGTCCGTTGCAGACAAGTCACTGAATTACTCGAATGTGACGGTGACCTATTTTTTCTATGTCATCGCTGGTGTTGCCTCATTAGTTGCATTAATTGGTTGGCAGTCACTTAAAGAAGTGAAGCACAACACGCGTGAACTGGCCGATAAACGGCTAAATCAAATTGCGCAGGAATATGAGAAAAAATTCCTCGCCTTGGAGCGAGATCTTAAGCGCAAAACACGCATCATTACCGAAAACAACCGTGAAATTGAAATTATTAATGAAATCCATAACTTATGGTTGAGAGCGCAAAGTGTCCAAACACCAGAGCAGCGTATTGAAGTGTATGACGAAATTTTAAAAATCCGTCCCGGAGATTTGGAAGCGTTGACATACAAAGCAGATGCTGCGATGGAAATTCGAGAATACTACTGGGCACTGAGTCTATGTAATCGCGTGCTAGAGTTAGATGATGCTAATGCGCCAGCCTTGTACCAACGAGCATGTGCGTATGCGCGTATCGGAGCCGAAGAACAAGCGATTGAGGATTTACAAAGAGCCACGGAAATTAGCGCTTCATTGCGAGATTTAATTGCAGAAGAAGCTGATTTAGAAGGGCTACACGGCAATAAGAAGTTTGACGAGCTGATCAGTAGCAACATTTGATTTTGTATTAAATTTCATCCACTTTTTATAGCGAACTGGTGATAATCAAACGTAATCTTAACGACAAATTATTATCATTAGACACACATACGCTTTTAACCGTTAATGCGCCTGACGTTACAGGCGTCAAGTCGTGATATCAGACTTTCTGATTCACTTTTTACTCTCTGTTTTTGTGAGATTAGATGTGGAACAACCATCCAAATTAGATCGCGTTCGCGCTGACTACAATGTTCATTATTGGAGCCAAGGCTTCTTCGGTATTGACAATCAAGGCGAAGTTTATGTTTCGCCGCGCCATGATAAGGCGCACCAAACCCCCTTGAGTTCGATCGTAAAGCAGCTTGAAGCGCGTGATTTAAATTTGCCTGTGCTTGTACGTTTTCCGCAGATCCTGCATCAACGCGTACATAACATTTGTGACGCCTTTAATCAGGCGATTGAAGAATACCAATATCCAAACAACTACCTGTTGGTCTACCCAATCAAAGTGAACCAACAAAAAGAAGTGGTGGATGAGATTTTAGCCAGCCAAGCGCAGCTAGAGACTAAACAGCTTGGATTGGAAGCGGGCAGTAAGCCAGAATTATTGGCGGTATTGGCTTTAGCCCAACAAGCAAGTTCAGTGATTGTATGTAACGGCTACAAAGACAGAGAGTACATTCGTCTGGCCCTGATTGGTGAAAAGCTTGGCCATAAAGTATTCATCGTTTTGGAAAAATTGTCTGAGCTGGATCTCGTGCTGAAAGAAGCGAAAAGCCTAGGCGTGAAACCACGTTTAGGGCTCCGTATTCGTTTAGCTTCTCAAGGCGCGGGGAAATGGCAGGCGAGTGGTGGTGAAAAATCGAAGTTTGGGCTCTCTGCATCTCAAGTGTTGACCGTTATCGAACGCCTTAAAAAAGAGCAGCAATTAGAAGCGTTGCAACTGGTGCATTTCCACTTAGGTTCGCAAATGGCGAATATTCGTGATGTGCGTAATGGCGTGAACGAAGCGGCGCGTTTTTACTGCGAGCTGCGTGATATTGGTGCGGAGATTGACTTCTTCGATGTGGGTGGCGGTTTAGCGGTGGACTACGATGGTACACGCAGTCAATCATCCAACTCGATGAACTATGGTTTAGCTGAATATGCACGCAATATCGTAAGCACGGTGAGCGATGTGTGCCAGTTATATAGTCAGCCAAGGCCAGTCATTATTTCTGAATCAGGCCGCTCGATTACCGCGCACCACGCCGTACTTATCACTAATGTTATTGGTACAGAAGCGTATTACCCAGAAGAGATTCCAGAAGTCGGTGAAGAAGCTCCGGTATTGCTACAAAACATGTGGCGTAACTGGCAAAGCTTAAGTGAAGGCTCTGATGCGCGTGCACTGATTGAAATTTACAACGATACGCAAAGCGATCTGTCGGAAGCGCACAACCAGTTTTCGACTGGCGTTATTAACCTTCAGCACCGTGCTTGGGCTGAACAGCTATCGCTGCGCATTTATCACGAATTGACACTGCAAATGAGTACCAAAAACCGCTTCCATCGTCCTATTTTGGATGAACTGAATGAGCGTTTGGCGGATAAGTTTTTTGTTAACTTTTCACTGTTTCAATCATTGCCAGATGCGTGGGGAATCGACCAAGTTTTCCCTGTGTTGCCATTGTCTGGCCTTGAAAAAGTGGAAGATCGCCGCGCCGTGATGCTGGATATCACCTGTGATTCTGATGGTGCAATCGAGCAGTACGTCGAGGGGCAAGGTATTGAAACAACGCTGCCAGTGCCAGCATGGAATGCCGATGAACCGTATTTGATGGGATTCTTCCTTGTAGGGGCCTATCAAGAGATCTTAGGTGATATGCATAACCTATTTGGCGACACACACAGCGTGGTGGTGAACATGGCAGAGAATGGCGAAACTGAAATCGTATCGATCAACGAAGGAGACACGGTTGAAGATATGATGCGCTATGTTCATATTGATGTGGATGCCATCCGTAAAAACTACCGCGAATTAGTTAGCCAGCGTGTGGCGGTTGAAGAACAAGAAAATGTATTGCAAGAGCTTGAGCAAGGCTTGAGCGGTTATACCTATCTAGAGGATTTCTAAATGAATGATTTGTTTACTAAAACTGATTATTCCCTGTATTCCAATGCGATGACGTTTGTACGTCGTCCTTATGTTAAAGACCCAGTAAGTGCAGATGCCGATGTCGTGGTACTGGGCGTACCTTTGGATATGGCTACATCAGGTCGCCCGGGGGCGAGAATGGGTCCAGATGCGATTCGTCGCGCTTCAGTGAACCTTGCATGGGAAGGTAAAAAGTTTCCTTGGAACTTTAACTTGTTCCAAGATACCAAAGTGATCGACGCGGGCGATTTGGTGTTTGATTGTGGTGACGCTGAAGATTTCACTTATCGCTTAGAAGCGGCGACTAGCGAAATTCTAAAAAGTGGCAAAACCATGCTTGCTTTAGGTGGTGACCACTTTATCACGCTGCCTATATTGCGCGCTTATGCCAAATATTATGGCGAAATGGCATTGATTCACTTTGATGCTCATACAGACACCTATGCCAATGGCAGCGCTTATGATCACGGCACTATGTTCTATCATGCGCCGAAGGAAGGGTTAATCTCAGCCAAGCATTCTGTGCAAGTGGGTATTCGTACCGAATACAAGCAGGAAGGCCACGGCTTTAATGTCATCAATGCGATGCAAGCGAATGATATGTCAGTGGAAGAGATCGTCGCTAATATTCGTCAAACTATTGGTGATAAACCCGTATACCTGACGTTTGATATTGACTGCTTAGATCCCGCTTTTGCTCCTGGAACGGGTACGCCAGTATGTGGTGGATTGAATTCCGATAAAGTGCTGAAAATCATTCGTGCATTGGCCGGTATTAATTTGGTGGGAATGGATGTTGTTGAAGTTTCTCCTCCGTACGATCAAAGTGAGCTAACGGCTTTGGCTGGTGCGACAATTGCTCTAGAGCTGCTTTACGTTTGGGCTTCTAAGCCAAATGTGGCGTCATAAAAAATAAGTCAGCGCGCAGCATCACCACTGCGCGTTTTTCTTAACCATCATCTCAACGTATTTCCATTAAAAATCATCATCTTGTCTTTCAATGTAAAATTCACTTTGCGCACTCAATAATAAATATTAATGACATAACTTGCATAAGTGTTCGCCGTGTACCAATTTTATTAGGTTGGCTAGGTGTCTCATTGGTCTACCATTCATATTAATAATATGATCAAGTTTCACCTTAATCTTTCTAGCTGTTACACGGTGAGGGTGAATCTATGACTTTAGGTTTTAAAAGCAGAATATATGTGAGCGTAGCACTGCTCGTTGCGATTTCTTTAATTGTTTTGGGCACCATCAACATGCTGTCGTTAAAAGAGAAGATGATTACCTCTTTAACCACAGAAACTCAAAACAAGCTCAACTATCACGTTTCTGAACTCGAATCTTGGGTGAAAACACGTTATCAAGCCGTAGTTAAAGGTTCACAACATTTCCGATCTGCTCTTTCTGATCAAGAGAATGTCAACTTAGTCCGATTGTTAGCTGAGAGTGCACAAATTTCAAATGTCATTATGGCGTATGACGATGGCCGTGCCTATATGTCGTTTGACAAAGACAACGGAGTTGTTACAGGTCAACAAAATTTCACCAGTAGGGATTGGTATCAGCAAGCAAAAACCTCTCGAACTGCTCAGGTAACTGAAATTTATGAAGATAAAATCACCGGTAAACAGGTTATTAGTGTAGTTATGCCTGTCTACCAACAAAGCCGTTTCATTGGTGTTTTGCTGGGAGATATCCAACTGGATGAGGTTATTGTCCAAGTCAGTAATATGCGCTTTGCCGGCGGTGCAGCGACACTAACCGACAAGCATGCTGTCTTTTTTGCTAGTGATGATCCTAGTGATATTGGACGAACGCCCTCGCAAGTCAGCCCTAATTTCCTCGAAATGGAGAAACTTTTTAGCCAGCAAGATGCTGGTCATTTGTCATTTCCTTATTTAGGCATTGAGTTTGATGGTTATTTCAAGCGCGTTAACCTAACCGATAATATGTACTGGACCATGATGGTGTTCGTCGACAAAGGTACGGCGTTAGCTAATGTGTATGAAGCGCAAAGTAGCGCTATTTACACTGGGGTGATTTTGCTCATTATCAGCGTCGCGGCAATCTTCGTCATTCTTAATTATATCTACAAGCCTTTGCTACGCCTGAAAAAAGCGGTACTTGATCTTTCGAAAGGCTCTGGTGATTTGACACGCCGCTTGGAGGTGAATGGTGATGATGACTTAGCGCAGATAAGCCAAGGCTTCAATTTATTCTCAGAAAATCTACAAAAAATGATGTTGCAAATATCTGATGCCAGTCAAAACATCTCCTCTAATATTGAGCAGTTAGGTCAAACGGCAAAGGAAAATGAGCGGATGCTGCTTTCGCACTCATCTGAAACAGAGCAAGTGGTGACGGCCATTACTGAAATGAGTGAAAGTGCACGTACTGTGGCAGAGAGCGTCACGCAATCGAATCACATTACTGACTCGGCGAGCAAAGAGGCCAAACAATCGATTATTATTGTGAATAATGCGGTTGAAACGGTCAGCTCATTGGTGAGTGATGTTGAACAGATGTCTGAGCGCATTGCCAATATGAACAAAGATGCGATCAAGATCAGCGAAGTATTGACCGTGATTGGCGCTATTTCAGAGCAAACGAACTTGCTTGCGTTGAATGCGGCGATCGAAGCGGCGCGTGCGGGTGAGCAAGGCCGTGGGTTTGCGGTGGTTGCAGATGAAGTTCGTGCTTTAGCGGCGAGAACGCAAAACAGCACTACTGAAATATCAGATATGCTGGCCAAGCTACTTGAAGGGACGGATAGCGTTGTAGCCGCAATGGACAAAACTAAAAACCAATGTCAAACCACAGCAGATAAAACGTCCGAAGTTTCTGGCAGTTTAAACATCATGAGCACTTCCGTTTCCGAAATTGATGATTTGAGTACGCAGATCGCAGCTGCGACCGAACAGCAAAGTACAGTGGCAGAAGAGCTCAGTCGCAATATGCTAGCGATAAGAGACATCGTTGAATCATTGGTGGTGAGTGGCAGACAAACCGTCAGTGCTACAGAGTCACTCTCTTACTCAAACCATGAGCTTGACCGCTTGGTCTCCAACTTTAAATTAAAGTAATAAAACGCCGCTAACGCGGCGTTTTATTTGGGATTAAGCACGGAGAGAGCATCATGAAAACAGCGTATTATAGCGTGTGGCTAGATGAGCACGCCAACCAACTGAACCCTGCGTTTGAGCAAATTTTCCAGACAGTGAAAGCGCATTTTTTTGCTCGCGATCCCAATCGTTGGCCTTTGTATCGTATTCACGAGATCGCCCGTTGGCTTGAAGAGCGAAAAATTGATGCGCCAACCGTGGTAAATACTGCATTGCAGCAACAATTACGGCATTCAAACACCATTCCTCGACACTCGAGCCACGCCATTCACCCTTTTAACGACTTAGCGCTTTATGCCGCCAAACGTTCAAAAAACTGGGATGACCCTCGCTCAGTGGAAAATGTGATCTCGACACCTTGTGATCCGGCCATTCACGGTGCGCTACTTGCGACTATTGCCAACCCTAACTTGGTTTATAGCGAATATGCGGGAGATGCCATTGAACTGGAAAAATTAGTCGTGCGGCAAATCGCGCATTTAGCTGGTTATGATAGTGATCAAGCGACTGGAGTATTCACACAAGGAGGTACATTTTGTAATTTGTACGGCTATCTATTAGGTATTCGAAAAGCGTTGCCAAAGTCAGCTCTGAATGGTTTGGCGGGCGAAGATTACAGGATATTCAATTCAGAAGCAGGTCACTATTCAAACATGACAAATTTGTCGTTGTTGGGGGTTGATGTTCAAGGTAAAGCGATTCGGATCAAAGTTAAAGATAACAATGAAATGGATTTGGCTGAATTAGACCAACAATTGATTTTCTGTTTTAAAAATGGCATTGCTGTTCCTAGCATAATGCTGACATTTGGCAGTACCGATACCTTCGCAACTGATGATATTGAACAGGTTTATGCGATAAGAGAAAGAAGATGCCAAGAATATGCGATTTCGATAAAACCACATATTCATGTTGATGCTGCTGTTGGGTGGAGTATGTTGTTTTTTCAAGAGTATGATTTTGAACGCAACCCTTTATCGCTTAATCGGGCAACACTGACGGGTATTGAATCCTTATTGCCGAGGATTAAAAGTTTACAATTAGCGGATTCATTTACGGTCGATTTTCAAAAATGGGGTTATGTCCCTTATACTTCCAGCTTGGTGATGCTCAAAAACAAACACGATCTCGCGGTATTAAAAACAGATCCCGGTTATTACTCCTACTTTGAACATGCTCAAAGAGAAGAGAGCCATTTGCAATCGACCATTGAATGTTCACGCAGTGCCGTGGGTGTTTTTTCTGCCTATTCAGCACTGCAACATTTAGGTATCGAAGGCTACCAAACCGTGATTGGTCATACATTGCAAAATGCTAATTATTTACGCTGCCAATTAGCCGCTCTACCACACTGCAAGGTGGCAGCAGTAGAAAACCAAGGGCCAAGTGTTACTTTTCGTCTCTATGACCCACAGAAAGTGACGTGTGCTGAATCGATGTTTGATCAAGAAATGAACGTCGCACGTCAGGGTTCTATGGTTGATTCGATAGTAGAGAATACGCTCTACCATCGTCATCAGTTCTTATCTCATAAAGGCCAGCATCTCAACACCAATTGGGTCGATTCGATTGCGCGCACTCATTATGATGACACTGGACATTGTTTACATATTCCGGGAGAAAAAGCGGTTTTAATGAACCCCAATACCACCCGAAAACATATCGAACAGTTTTGCCAAAACATTGTTCGGCGCTAGCCATGGAAAGGGTGAGCGCGAACTGAAATGAATGACTAGTCACGTCAATGTAATGTTATTTTTCACCACGGATGCGGTATGAAGAATGTATTACCATGTGCGCGTGATATTAACCTGAATGTTACATTTTAGATAACAAGCTGTCTCAAGGAACGATAATGAAAAAACAACTGTTGACCCTAGCAATTAGCGTTTGCTTTACCTATGTGGCGCAAGCAAATGAATGGGGATATGAAGGTGAACGTGGCCCTGAACATTGGGGACATGTTTCTAAAATTTGTGAAATGGGCAAAAATCAAAGCCCAATTGATATCAATGGTCTCGTTGAAGCTGATTTAAAATCTTTGGATATCCATTATTCAGGCGTTGTGAGTGCATTGACCAACAATGGACACACGCTGCAAGCCTCAGTTTCAGGAAAAAATACACTGGTAGTGGATGGTACAGAATTTGAACTCAAACAATTTCACTTCCATACCCCTTCTGAAAACTTAATTAAAGGACATCAATATCCTTTAGAAGCGCATTTTGTGCATGCTGATGCGGCTGGCAATCTGGCAGTTTTGGCGGTGATGTTTGAAACGGGTGCACAGAACGAACCATTAGCTCAGCTTATTGCGGAGTTGCCTAAAGTTGGGGCGAATGTGCCGTTAGCAAAAGGGTTAGCAGTACAGTCACTGTTACCTAAGCTAGATGAGTATTACCGTTTTAATGGGTCACTCACAACGCCGCCTTGCAGTGAAGGCGTGAGATGGTTGGTGGTCAAGCAGCCGAAAAGTTTGTCACAGCAACAAAGTGCAACACTACATAGTGTGATGGGAAATAACAATCGGCCCATACAAGCTCACAATGCTCGCTTAGTGCTAGAAAAAGAATGACAACGCTCTTTGAGCGATTTGAAGTCGCAGTCGGGCTCACAGGGTTTACTATTTCCTTTCCGCTCTGCTTCTTCAAATTTTAGGTGTAAGTGCTTAATTTAGCTAA
Source organism: Vibrio sp. V08_P9A1T1 (assembly GCF_963874405.1). NCBI lineage: Bacteria > Pseudomonadati > Pseudomonadota > Gammaproteobacteria > Vibrionales > Vibrionaceae > Vibrio > Vibrio sp. V08_P9A1T1. Next base: position 3,463 of record NZ_CAWNIB010000006.1, on the reverse strand, counting down.
GCTATTTTTTGTGCTTATTCATTAACAGCATTTAATGTATAGCGGCTTGCACTGGCTAAAGATAGTGGTTTTGAAAACCAATAGCCTTGTAAATAAGTTGCCCCCATCTCTTTAAATTTTTGGTACATGTCGCCATTTTCAACCCCCTCAATAACAATGTCGACGCCATTGGTGTGACAAAACTGGATGAGAAAGGCTAAATATTGTTCTGATGCTGGGTTAGTCAGTGTTTTCCATACAATGCTTTTGTCTATTTTAATTTGATTGAGGGGCAAATCAAAGAAGCTATTGAGTGAGCTAAAACCAGCTCCAAAATCATCCAGCGACAGTTGAAACCCCATTTCATTTAAGGAGTGAAGCTGGTTAATCGCATTTTTATCGCCATCGAGTATGACAGTTTCCGTCAGTTCTAACACAATAGAAGAGGGCAATACACCGGAAGTCTTAGCCATTGTTAGTATCTGTTGTGGGAAGTCACTTTTCAGAAGTTGAAGGACTGAAACATTAATATTAACCCGAATATTGACCCCATTTTGTTTATTGTAACGGCCAATAAACTCACAGGCTTTTTTGAAGACAAAATAGCCTAAATCAACAATCAGCCCCTTTTTTTCTGCAACGGGAATAAATTCGTCCGGGAAAATCTCACCAAACTCTTTTGAGCGCCAGCGGACCAAGGCTTCAAAGCTGGATACCTGTCCTGATTGTGCATGAATAATGGGTTGGAATTTCACGGACAATGAACGTTGATCTAATGCTTCCTTTAAGCCTCTTTCGATGAAGAAATAACGATCAACGTTTTTTTGAATTCGGCCACTGTAAATTTCGATACGAGAATGATTTTTAGCACTGGCAAATTGGCAAGTTCGTGATGCAATATTTAACAACTCATCGGCAGATATAGCACGGTTTATCTCAGGATAGACACCAATGCTAATATCATTACCATAGAGGTGCCCATGCTCCGTGGCTGATTTCGAATAGTGCTTCATTATTTGAGAGCAGATATGCTTGAGCTCATCGTATGAGCGTTCTCCTCTAAGTAATATGGCAAAATCGTCAGAGCGAATACGGTAAAAATCAGCAAATTCATCGGGCAGTTCACGCAGTGCACTGACGACGTGATTCAGTAAATCTTTAACAATGTCTGAGCCGTATTGATTGAGATAAGACTTAATATCTTCAAGTTGGATGTAGATAAGTGAATAAGGCTCTCCAATTTTGAGTGCTTTCTCATCAATATCGAGCAGTAATTTACTTCGATTATAGAGGCCTGATGAGCTGTCAAAAAATGCAGCTTGATGAATGTAATCTTCCATCAATTTTTGATCGGAGATATCTTTATGGCTACCCACCATAAAATGTTCACCGTTCACACTTTTTGTGACCGCATTCCCCTCTAACCAGATATATTGACCATTTGCTTTTTTGACTCGGTATTGAATCGATTCCCTTGATTCAGTGGTGCTGATATGCTTGTCGACGCGGCTGTTGAGCAGTGCACGATCCATAGGATGAACCAAACTCAGCCAATCAGCATAGGAAATAGTTTCGCTGTTTACACCAAATTGTACATAAAATGTTGGATTATAGAGCACCATGTTTCCATCGCTGCTCATATAAAACAGACCTTGACTAAAAAAATCGAGAACATGAACCAGACGCTGCTTTGCAACGGCACTGTCTAGGTCTGAAATTGAATACTCTTCCTGCGGAAATGACATTGTCATGTTAATCCTAATTCAAGCGAAAGCAGCAATGGATGATAATTGTGAGTCTTGATCCAAAACCTTTATGACTCATCTTTAAAGAGTACTATAACGCTTGTACTAAGATGTCTCAATTATAAAACTATTGATTCATCAATTAGGCACAAGTTATCAGTTTATTTCACGGAAGTTGTTATTTCTGAAACGAAATGGTGAGACTTAAATAACGTAGGATCGCATCGTGCGGTTTATTCGTTGTGGAAAGAATAAAAGCGACAAATTGTCGCTTTTATTCATGTAGAAGTCATACGATTTAACGATCCCAATACGCTTCTTCTAGGCTATCTTCACGTTCTGGTAATGCTCGCGATAAACGAGGAGAGTGCTGTGTGAGTACTTCGTAGCTGACACGGTTTGCATATTTGCAGATCTGAGATAACGAAGAGTAAGTGAGGTACGGCACATCATGTTTGGCAGAGTTTGGAACATTGCGTTGATGATAACTATTCGCGGCCATATCGTGCAATAAAGCCGATAGCGCTCCGTCTCCCGCTCCGTTAGTGTTTTTGATTTCCAATGGGCCACCCAAGTAAGGGCCAATGTGTGAATACACTTTTATTGGGTTGAGGCAGTCTTGTTTTCGCATCGCACGGCTAAATTCGTACTTGTTAAATTCAGCAATATTACCCGGTAGGAGAGGTAATTCAGTTTCGCGCTTTGCGCTTTCATCGGTGTAGCTAGCCATATAAAGACCCACGGGCCCCGCGGTGCAGAGGATTAAATCTACCCATTCGAGTGCTTTGTTAGCCGCAAGCAGTGGATCTTTCTCACCAGTTAACGCTTCACCTTCTTCTTCATTCATGGCGACGACTGTGATGTTTTCTTTGATGTAGTCTTGCCACCACTTCGCATTACCTTCAATTACATACTTAGTGCCTAGGGTTAACACCACTGGAATGTTCTTGGATTTAGCGATCTCAATAGCGCGTTTGACCGCAAGTGGCATTGGATCTTCGGGCTTTCCACGCATTAAGTAGGAAGAAACAACTAAAGCGGAAGCTTTTTCAAAAACTTCTTCAGGAACACTATCAGGGCGAAGTTTATTCATATGCCCTTCATTAATGGCGAAGGTGCGCTCTCCATCATCAGAAATTAGGGTGTAGCAACGCCCGATAGGACCATCGACAGTTTGAAGATGGTTTAGGTTCATGCGCGATGAGGTTCTACACAAATAACGATAGCTGTATGAGCCGACTTCAATATTTTTGGACATCACGCCGAGCAAAACGGATTTGCTATCGGCCAACACAGAGTAGTTGTGCAGTGTGTTGCCAATCGTATCTCCCGGGTATTGGTGAGTAATTAAACCTCGTTCGACTAGCTCTTCATAGAGCGCATCGGCTTTGCTCTCTTCGAGCACCAGTGAGTGACCTTTACTCAATTGATGTTTCTCTAAGAACTCATTGTCTACACGAGCTTCAATATCAACAATGGTTTGCCCAACACCGACCACTGTTGGGCGGTGGAGCATAGCCGTTTGTTGAATTTGATTGACGAGAGGGTCACGAGCATGAGTCGGAAAATAGTGCTTAGATTTACGCTGTCCAGGAAACTTCATGTTGAAAAATGAGAATTGAAAATTTCCCGCATCATATCACGGATATGAAAGGTTCCTTTCATTTTTATTACATAAAAAAGTGAGCTAAATCCAGATAGCCGAGGCGTTAGCGGCTATTTAGTGAGCGTTATATCCG
>NZ_CAWNIB010000005.1:0-12419 GCF_963874405.1 Vibrio sp. V08_P9A1T1 | reverse complement strand
ACACTCAAAAATTAGATTAGTTTTTTTAATCTGAAACATTATAAATTGTCCATTGCCGAGCGGCTAGAGAAATTCTATATTTCACCCCGCAACAAGGCCTGAACGGCTTGATTCAGTTATGAATCAATTGGCTTTTGTTGCGATGTTGTGTTTGCAAACTCGTATTTCGAGTGAGGTAGAATTCTACCATCCTGTTTTGTGCAGTTATCCCCTGCACCAAAACATATACTTCCTGTATTTATTGTTTGACCTGTCTGTCAAATTCTTTAGCACCGCCCTTGGGCGGTGTTTTTTTATGTCTGTGATTAAGTCGAAGCCATAAAAAACCGCTCACGAAAACGTGAGCGGTCGATTCTGTATCGAGATAACGATTAAGGTCGATATACCTTGATGTTGTTAAAGCCTTGCTCTTTCAAATACAAAGCTTGAAGCCGGCTCATCACACCGCGCGCACAATATAAGAGATATGTTTTCGATTGATCCAAATCGCCAAACTGAGTCGATAACTTGTAGAAAGGTAAATGTTTTACTTCCACACCTTCAATCAGCAGTGGCTTGTCATCTTCTTCATCTGGGCTACGAATATCAAGTACCACCGCATCTTTTTCGATAGCGGTCACTTGTTCAACTTCAGGTGCTTGCTCTTGGCTCTCTTTCTCAATATCACGAATATCCATTTGACGAGCGTTGTAAACTACGTGCTCTAGGATTGAGAAATCAAACTTCGCTTCTTCGGCTTCTAATTTCGCTTTCACCGCTTTAACTGTTGGGCTTTTTGAAATAACCCCACAGTATTCTGGCATCGTTTTGGCGAAATCTTCTGTTCCAATCTCGCGCGCCACTTTAATAATCTCTTCTTTGTCCCAGTTGATGAGAGGACGTAAAATTAAAGTATCTGTCACACCATCAATATGACGAAGATTAGTTAGAGTTTGGCTCGAAACTTGACCCAACGCTTCTCCGGTCACTAAAGCTTCAATATTTAACTTATGAGCTATCATGCCTGCGGCGCGCATAAACATACGTTTTAGCACCACACCCATTTGGCCATCGTCTACTTTTTCTAAGATTTCAGCCACCACTGGCTCGAAATCGACCGAGATAAAACGCACTTTGGCTGAAGAACCGTATTTATTCCACAAATAATGGGCCACTTGCTTTACACCAATTTCATGCGCTGGGCCGCCTAAATTGAAGAAGCAATAATGCACTTTTGAGCCACGTTTGATGTGTAAATAGCTTGATACACCCGAGTCAAAACCACCAGAAATCAAACTCAATAAATCTTCTTGAGTGCCAAGCGGGAAACCACCTAAGCCTTTATAACGGGCAATCACTTGATTGAGCAATTCATCGGCTATTTCAATATTGATGGTAACGTCTGGGTTTTTTAGTTGAACTTTTGCACTATCAACTGCTTGGTTTAAACCACCACCAACATAACGCTCAACATCGATTGAGGTAAAATCATGCTTTCCTCGACGCTTAGCACGCACGACAAAAGTTTTTCCTTCGATGTTATTACGGCTGAGTGCTAACACTTGCTCGTAAATATCATGCATATCCTTAAACTCAGATTGCTGCACTTCGAGCACTTGCTGGATGCCTGGAGTATGAGTCAGAATTTCAAGGACTTCTTGATAGTATTGGTCACTTTGCGCAGCCACTTCAATGTGATCGCGACGGTTAAATACCGCGACTGACTCTGTTCTTCGTTTGATGATATTACGAATATTGGACTCTAAAATTTTTGTGAAGCGCTTGCGTACTGAGTCACTTTTAACAAAAATTTCCGGATGGGGCTTAACAATAAATTTCATAGTTCTATTCGCAATCTGATTGGGCAACGTGGTGAATCAATGGGTCGCATTCTGCTTGCTACTGATACACCGCTAAGGGCGCAGGATTATACACGAGGTGATAACCATAAAAAAGACGAGCCTTAGCGCTCGTCTATGTGTTTTTACATAATCCAACGTAACTTACTGAACGGATGGAACTTCATCACTGTACAGCGGTTCACCTTGCATGATACTGATTTCTACTCGGCGGTTGCGTGAACGTTCACTTTCCGTATCGTTAGAGCCGACTGGGTCGGTATCGGCCATACCACGCACCCTGAGTCGTTGATGAGAAAACCCACGAACCTTTTCCATCTCTTGCGCAACAGAAACCGCTCGTTGAGCCGAAAGATCCCAGTTTGAGCGATACAATTCAGAATCGACACTTTGATTGTCGGTATGGCCAGAAATACGCACAATGCCCGGCACATCTTTAACCAGATCGGCAATTTGACGAACCAATGGACGAAACTTAGGTTGTAGAAATGCAGAACCTTCGGGAAACGCACCTTTTTCACGAATACGGATCACCAATTGCTGACCTAAGTTTTCAACTTCAATTGCGCCTTGTTCGATTTCTCTTGCTAACGCTTTTTTGATGTCCTGTTCAACAATTTCCATCTCTTGCGACATAGATTCTGCTTGCTGTTGTTGCATTTCCGATTGAGTATTTTGATTATTCTGCGTTGAAGTTTCAGGGGATTGCCCCCCCGTCAATTGACCTTCTTCACGCTGAACACCACCCGCTCGATCTGAATCCCCTTCTTGAAACTCAAGTGTCTGCTGCGTGATATCAATGGTTTGTTGCATGATGACATCAATCGGTGTCGGCTCGGGGCGGCCTGGGCGAAACTCTTGTGCAATGATGCTTGTCCCTTTAGGAATGTCTTTCACTTCCAAACGATTTTGCACACCAAAAGCAAACTTCATCGAGCCCGCTATCTGTTTAAACTTCAGTACGTCCATCTCGGAAAAAGAGAGCAGTAGTACGAAGAAACACATCAACAGCGACATTAAATCGGCAAAGGTTCCCATCCACAACGGCAAGCCGGGAGGTGGGCATTTACAGCCTTCTTCATCATCCATTACAGGCTCCGTTATTCGCTATCAACATCTAAAACACGCTTGCCTTCATTGAGGTAGTTTTTCAGATAACTATCAATGACCCGTGGGTTTTGTCCATCCTGAATGGCCAGAACGCCATCCATGATTAAACGACGGTTAAGCTTTTCTTGATCTCGGCGCAAAGCGAGTTTGTCTGCAATCGGGAAAAAAATCATGTTCGAGAGAACAGCGCCGTACAAGGTAGTTAATAAGGCAACGGCCATCGCGGGGCCAATTGATTTGGGGTCATCCATGTTAGACAGCATGGCAACCAAGCCCACCAAAGTACCGATCATGCCCATCGCTGGCGCTACGTCACCAAAAGCACGAAATACGCCAGTTCCCTGTGAATGACGCTCATCAGTCAATACAATGTCTTTTTGCAACGCAGAACGCACCACGTCAGCATCATGGCCATCCACCAGCAAATCGATTCCCTTTTGCATGAAGCTATTGGTAATTTCCATCTCTTCTAATGCAAGAAAACCACCTTTCCGCGCCGCATCAGCCATTTCTACAATTTTCGCGATCAAATCTTCAGGTTCATCGGATTTGAACATAAATGCCTTACCTGCCACCTTGGCTGCACCGAAGAATTGTCCCATCGTGAACTTCATCAATACAACAAACATTGACCCACCCACTACGATCAAGATAGATGTGACGTCGAAGAACATCATTAGGCTTCCGCCTAAAATCATCGCCATGATAACGAAAGCGAGGCCTCCGATCAGGCCTATCAGCGTTGCTAAATCCACAAAGCACTCCTCATGCTGCTTACCCGCGATAATGAGTTTAAACTCGTTATCGGCAATAGATTCAAATCTTTAAGTAAATTATTGGATCATACCGAAATTCTCTCTATTCAGTTTATACCTAAACTGAGCAAAGATGCACTGTTGCCAGCACACTGATATGGCCAAGATTCTGAGTCACCGTCACTATTTCAGTAAATATCGGTCTGGTTGCTAAGTATCGTATTATTATTTTTATTATTTGTGATAGTGACAGTTCCAAAAGAGGGACTTTTCAGACAAAAATCGTTGGTTAAATTTGACCATCACTACGCCCTAAGGTAACTTTCGTGCATATTTACCAAGATAAAAAGATTATGGCGAGCAAGAAACCTGAAAATATGTCCTTCGAAGCGACAATCGAAGAACTTGATAGCTTAGTGGAACAGCTAGAAAATGGCGATTTAGCCTTAGATGATGCGCTAAAAAAATTCGAGCGCGGAATATCCCTTGCTCGTGCTGGACAAAGTAAGTTAAGTGAAGCGGAGCAGCGAGTCAGTATTTTGCTCAGTGCGAGCGATGACGCGCCACTCTCTGACTTTACTGAACTACCTGAGTAATAGGCACGTATTACTGATACATACTTATTACTGACTCATATTTATCGATCTCATCGCTCGCTATGTGACATGAACCTGTCAATTAAGTCACAGGGAAACGGTCGATCGTAACCTAGTAGATACCACAACTTAGTAGAAAGAGTGCCCTATGATTGAGGCTCTGAGCTCCTATCAGCAAAGAAATATTGACCAATTAAACCTTTGGTTAGGCCGTTTACCGCACCAAAAACAACCGTTGATTGACGCGATGCGCTACGGTTTGTTACTTGGCGGCAAAAGAGCTCGACCTTATTTGGTGTATATCACAGGGCAAATGCTTGGTTGTACGCCAGATGAACTCGATACCCCAGCCTGCGCAATAGAATGTATTCATGCTTACTCATTGATCCACGATGACCTTCCCGCGATGGACGACGATGAATTACGTCGCGGTAAAGCCACTTGTCACATCGAATTTGACGAAGCCATCGCGATTTTAGCGGGCGATGCCCTGCAAACACTGGCCTTTACTATTTTGGCAGAAGGTCAACTCGCCGAACATGCGCAAGTCAACCGCATTAAGATGGTCCAAATGTTGGCTCAAGCTTCCGGTGCTCAAGGTATGTGTATAGGGCAAGCGTTGGATCTGCAAGCGGAAAATCGTCTGGTTTCAGTGCAGGAATTAGAAGAGATCCATCGCAATAAAACGGGAGCCTTGATGCGTTGTGCAATCCGTTTAGGTGCGCTTGCGGCTGGTGAAAAAGGGCTTGCGGTACTACCACAATTGGATCGCTATGCCGATGCCGTTGGTCTCGCATTCCAAGTTCAAGATGATATTTTGGATATCGTTAGCGATACTGAGACATTAGGTAAACCCCAAGGCTCGGATCAACAACTCAATAAAAGTACCTACCCAGCGCTGCTAGGGTTACAAGGTGCTATTGATAAAGCACAAAGTCTGTTACAGGAAGCTCTTCAAGCCTTGGAAGCAATACCCTACAATACAGAATCACTCGAAGAGTTCGCCCGATACGTCGTCGAGCGCAAGAACTAAACTATAAGCGCGCAAAATTATGACTCTTGATATTTCAAAATACCCAACACTGGCTTTAGCAAATACACCCGATGAACTGCGCAGTCTGCCGAAAGAGGTTCTGCCAACGTTGTGTGATGAATTAAGAAACTACCTTCTTAATTCCGTCAGTCAGTCGAGTGGCCACCTTGCGTCAGGCTTAGGCACGGTTGAATTAACGGTTGCCCTACACTACGTCTATAACACCCCTTTCGATCAGCTGATTTGGGATGTAGGCCACCAAGCTTACCCGCACAAAATATTAACTGGTCGCCGCGAGAAAATGTCGACCATTCGTCAAAAAGACGGTCTTCACCCTTTTCCTTGGCGTGAAGAAAGTGAATATGACACGCTCTCTGTCGGCCACTCGTCCACCTCAATCAGTGCCGCCTTAGGGATGGCGATCAGTGCAGGTAAAGAAGGGAAAAATCGCAAAGTGGTGGGCGTGATTGGTGATGGTGCTATCACCGCAGGCATGGCCTTTGAAGCAATGAACCATGCTGGCGACGTTCATCCGGATATGTTAGTCGTGCTCAACGACAACGAAATGTCGATCTCTGAAAACGTGGGCGCACTGAATAACCATTTAGCGCAACTGCTTTCCGGTAGCCTTTATACCTCGATCCGTGAAGGGGGCAAAAAAGTGCTCTCTGGCATACCGCCTATCAAAGAGCTGGTACGCCGCACAGAAGAGCACTTGAAAGGTATGGTCGTACCCGGCACCTTGTTTGAAGAGCTTGGATTTAACTATATCGGCCCAGTCGATGGCCATGATGTGATTGAACTTATCAAGACATTACGCAACATGCGCGAGCTCAAAGGCCCGCAGTTTTTGCACATCATGACCAAAAAAGGCAAAGGTTATGAGCCCGCCGAAAAAGATCCGATTGGTTACCATGGCGTTCCTAAATTTGACCCGAGCCACACTAGCCTGCCAAAAAGCAGCAATGCTAAACCTACTTTTTCTAAAATCTTTGGCGATTTTTTATGCGACATGGCCGCGCAAGATCCAAAATTAATGGCGATTACACCCGCGATGCGCGAAGGCTCTGGCATGGTTCGCTTTTCAAAAGAGTTCCCACAACAATATTTTGATGTGGCGATTGCTGAGCAACATGCCGTCACCCTTGCGACAGGTATGGCGATTGCGGGAGATCATCCGATAGTGGCGATCTACTCAACCTTTTTACAACGGGGTTATGATCAACTGATCCACGATGTTGCCATCATGAATTTACCAGTTATGTTTGCCATTGACCGTGCAGGGTTAGTCGGAGCTGATGGCCAAACTCATCAAGGTGCGTTTGATTTAAGCTTCATGCGCTGTATTCCCAACATGGTGATCATGGCACCCGCCGATGAAAATGAGTGCCGACAAATGCTCTATACTGGCCATAAACACACCGGGCCAAGCGCCGTGCGTTATCCTCGTGGCAATGGCATGGGAGTCGAAATCCAAACCCAATTTAGTGCGTTAGAGATTGGCAAAGGACGCATTATGCGCCAATGTGATACGGCTATCGCGAATGAAAAAATCGCGATCCTCAACTTTGGCACTTTCCTACCAAACGCGCTTGAAGCAGCCGATAAGCTAAATGCAACAGTGGCTGACATGCGATTTGTTAAGCCCCTTGATGAAACACTCATTCGCCAACTGGCTGCGCAACATGATGTGCTAGTGACCTTGGAAGAGAATGCGATTGCAGGTGGTGCGGGTGCGGGTGTCATTGAATTGATGATGAAAGAGAAAATCCTAAAACCGGTACTCAATTTAGGTTTGCCTGATCAATTCATCGCTCAAGGCACACAAGAAGAGCTGCATGCAGAATTAGGTTTAGATGCCAAAGGCATCGAGCGTTCCATTCAAGAGTATCTAGCGAAGTAGCTCGTTTTTTTTTCACTGTCGGCTTTTATGAACTGAATGTCTTGATGAACTACACCACTTTCAGTTACATCCCAATACTCAAAACCCTCGCATCGCGAGGGTTTTGTTTTTATATCGGCTGGCTCCACTCAAACTGAGTAAACAGCCTTTGCCATACCTCATCAAAACCAGCTTTAAGCACTAATGCTTGGCCAGTAAACGGATGAGTAAAACGTAATTCAGAGGCATGGAGCATCAGACGCTGCGCGTCATAATGATCGCGAAATAGGCGGTTGTGCTTGCCATCACCATGAGTGGTATCACCAATAATCGGATGACTCAAATGGTGCATATGACGACGCAACTGATGTTTACGGCCCGTTTGCGGTTTCATTTCCACCAAACAGTAGCGGCTGGTTGGGAAACGCCCGGTTGAATACGGCACTTCTACTGTCGCTAATGGTTGATAAGCGGTGATCGCATCTTGGGCTTCTTTATCTTGTTTGGCAAACTTATCGGCAATTTTATCTAGCTCGATTTTGAGTGGGTAATCAAGCACATCCCCTCGTTCAATCCAACCACGCACAATCGCATGGTACGTTTTTTCCATTTGATGGTTGGCAAACATCGGCATCATTTGCGCCGCCACTTCACTGGAGAGCGCAAACACAAGCACGCCAGAAGTTGGCCTATCTAATCGATGTAGGGGAAACACATGCTGGCCAATTTGATCGCGCAGCGTTTGCATCACAAATTGCGTTTCGTGTTTATCTAACCATGAGCGATGCACCAGCATTCCTGCGGGTTTATTCACGGCAACCAAATCATCGTCCTGATACAGAATCTCTAACATGGTTGGCTTACCTCATCAATCAAACGTAGCAGCGCAATCACCTCAGCCAATTCCGCTTGATGTTGCCATGCCTCTTCAAAATAGGGAGTGAGCGAAAACCCTTGAGGAAGCTCTGCTTGCTGCTCAATTGCCAATAACATTTTGGGGATGAAAATCCACTGCAGCCACTGCTCCGGAGTGAGGGTATCGATGGAGAAAGGCTCTGTGCTCATCAATGCGCTTTCGCTTGGCGGCTGAGATTGCCAGCACTGAGAATTGCGTAACTGAGTTTCTAGTTGCTTCAACAGGTGGGTCAGTTCTGTGCTTACTGTCATTATTCACCAAGTTAATTTGCTAAGTGACCTTGAAAATGGGCTATAGAGTACCATTTATTGTTCAAAGAGAGTTATTGATCAAAAATAGTTATTCAAGAACACAAGTTAAGGCCACTTTATCCATGGATACCATTCATACGCTTAGCCAATTGCTCACCAATAGTGGTAGCCAATATCGGATCTTTGATTTAGGAAGACGCATCTGCCCGATTGAAAATACACACTTTTCTCAAGTAGAAAAAGGTCAACAACCGTATCCCTATCCATTGCAGCGTCATGCTCATCTTGCCATCGCGTATTGGAACCAAGCCCAACAACCTTGGATCTGGTTTCTTAAATTCTCTTTGGATGAACGCGGCCTACTCAAACAAGCTGAGATAGGTAACTTCATCAAGTTTGTACTTGAAGCGATGGGGTCACGTTTGCATCAAGACCTCAGCGATGAGCAGCAGCAAAAGCTTGCCAATAACCCTTATACCTTTAAACCGAGCGACGACAAAATGGCAGTATTCCATAGCCAAATACGCGCCCAGTTGAACCTACCATCAAGCCAATATTATGAGCATGCGCAACACTATTTTAGTGGGGATTTAGGCTGGGAAAACTGGCAGACGGTCGGCTTACAAGGCATTACTGATATTTGTGCGCGTTTAAGCAAAGAACAAAATAGCGTGTTACTAAGGAAAGCATTAAGCCACCTCCCCGCTCAGCCTTTGTATGCCCTGCTGGGGGCGCTCGAACATAGTGCACCGTTGAATGATAAGTTGGCGCTGCGTTTGCAAGAGATGGCAATGTTGCACATCGAAAGCCACGAACCTGATCTGTTCTTACTCTCTGCCTTAGTACGAGCCTTATCAGGTGCGAATAATGCACTCACCGCGACCTTGGTTGAACGTATTCTGCAAAGCCCACGCTTGAGCCATCAAGAGATATTAATTGCCATTGCAGGGCGCTCGTGGCATGTATTGTCTAACCCATTGCTTGCCGAAACGTTTTTATTACGCTTGGCGCAAACAGGCAATCAAACCCTCTTTAACCAGCTCTTTGCTGATTTAGTGATGCTGCCAGAACTGCGAATGGTACTGCTACCACTGCTGCATTCTAGCCCTTCGATCGAATTAGCCGATGCCTTAATTCGCTTACAGCAAGCGACCAAAACTCAATAACTGGAATGTTTATGCTAGGCGATCTATTGGCTATTTTATTACTCAGTTTGGGCTGCTTTCTTTTCTGGCAACAGCGTCGCCAAGCCGAATTGGCAAAAGCAGCGATCAGTCGAAAATGCGAACAACTCGACTTACAGCTGATCAGCGTTGCTTTTGGACGCCACAAATTCAAAACGCCAAAAGGACTCTGGCGTTGGCATACTGTTTATTGGTTTGAGTTTTCTGCACTAGGTGACGACTGCTACCAAGGTGAATTACAAATGATAGGCTTTAGGCCATCTGCTTTTCATTTGCCGCCTCATCGTATGTAAACTCAAATTCCCAATAAGGGCCAAAAACATCTTCTTTCTCACCCAACAGCTCAAAGCCGAGTTTTTTGAGTACCGCAATAGAGGCATGGTGGCCAATATTAGCAGTGGCTGTAATTTTTTGTCGTTGCAATTGGTAGGCTGCTTTAGGTAAAAAAGCCTTCAATGCCTCAGTTGCAATGCCTTTGCCCCAATACAATTTATCAAACAGAAAACCGAGTTCTGCTCGCTCTTCGTCAAGTTCAATGAACAAATGCCCCATGTATTCGCGGTTATAATTATCTAACACCGCCATTGCGTACAAATGAGGATCATGAAGCACTCGTTGAAAAAGCTGTTTTGCTGAAGCGACCGTTTTAGGGCCATTCATCTGTGCCCGATTTTTGGCGCAACAATTGAGCATCAAAAAATCAGACTCTAACGAATCGGTGTAAGGGAGAAGAAGCGTTCTTCTTGTTACGGTTGTCACGTACAATCCTTGTTAGCCGCAAAATAATACCGAAAGACTCAACTAGGCTCAGGGCAATACGCCTTAGCCCAAATAAAATCTGGTACTCTATTTTTGCAAAGAAGCCGAAAATTAAACCAACCGAACGATGAGGTAATTGATCTAGATTGTTTTTTTGTTGTTATTATTTTGCTGCACTTATCATATGAACTTTTTTTGAAGCAACAACACGCTAAAGCCAGAATGCAAGTAATAAGAAAAGCCTCAACACGCATGTGTCGAGGCTTAAAGTCTTACTCGCAGCAGTCCTGCTACTAAATTGTGTGCTCCATGCATCATCCATAATAGTGGCCAATTCTTCGGCTCATCCTGCATCGCCATCCTAGCGGTGTCCAAACTTTCCATGGTACTAACACTCCGGTCAATACTCATCACTTGTTCCTTGAGCGGTGTCCATAACATCATCCTGATGTTGTCCTGCCTTATCCACAAGGTGTCCATCGCCAATCCATGCAGCTCGCATCCTGCCAACTGTTGTATCCTTACGCTGTCCTAGCATCCTGCGTGGTTATTCTTCGTGAACAACCTTGTCTTCTTCCTGAAGAGACCAAACCTTGGTGCTTTGTAATTCCTTGTCAGAATCCTTCCGACAGGGTTCAATTTACTCGTTTGGCTTTAAGAAACAATCACCTAAAAATATCATTTTAAAAAAAACAACCTAAAGAAATAGATATATTAATTAAAAACAAATAGTTATAAAAAAATCACCACCAAACACTGCGTTAAACACTGTGATTTCTTACAAACAATGTGCGAGATCTCTTACAACACTTCGCCACTTTTGCTCTTGGTAAATAAAAGGTAAGATCACAGCAACTCACAAAAAGGACAACCTATGCTCACAAAAGATGTCACTCAAGAACTAGAAAGCATCTTGACTCTCTTACAACAACAGGGAAAGGAACCGAGTGTGGCCTTAGTAAAGTCACGTCTTAGCACCTCAGTGCCAATGCCAGCCTTGATTGCAACCATCAAAAGTTGGAAAAATGCACACCGAGTTCCCAAAGTAGAAGTGAGCGTTAGTACGGAAAATAGCGCGAACAAGGTAGCCGAACTTGAAACGCAACTAGCCGCTTTGTCAGCCCGAGTAGCAGCCCTAGAGGCACAACTAACCGAGAAGTAATTGAATGATGAAAATTTGGGTGGACGCCGATGCATGTCCGAAAGTAATTCGTGAAACGATTGTCCGCGCAGCCGAAAGGACGGGCGTTGAATGTACTTTTGTGGCCAATCATGTCGTTCCGATTCCGCAACGATCCAACATTCGTTCACTGCAAGTCCCCAGTGGTTTTGATGTTGCCGATAACGAAATCGTCAAACGGGTAGAAGTGGGCGATTTGGTAATTACTTCCGATATTCCACTGGCCGATGAAGTGATAACCAAAGGTGGCTTGGCGCTCAATTCTCGTGGTGAGCTGTATACCAAAGAGACCATCAAGGCACGCCTCAATATTCGAGATTTTATGGATACGATGCGATCAAGCGGTATCCAAACTGGTGGACCAAGTGCGCTTTCTCAAACAGAACGACGCGAATTTGCCAACCATTTGGATCGCATTTTGGCTAAAGCGAACAAATAACCACGTTTTGACGGTTGGACAATCACTAGCCTGTCCAACCGTTCCTCTTCATTAGCGCTGAACCGCCTTAAATCTTGGATTGGTTTTACAAATTACATATAAACGACCGCGTCTTTTGACGATTTGACAATCTGGATGACGTGATTTTGCGCTTTTTAATGAACTTAATACTTTCATAGTTTACTCCTTACCAAACTGAGCAAAGCGACGATTGAAATTCGCCACTCGTCCTTCTTTTTGAACAACTCGCTGCTTACCGGTGTAATACGGATGCGATTCAGACGACACATCTAAGGTGAAATAAGGATAGGTGTTGCCATCTTCCCACTCGATCGTCCGATCAGTTTTTAGCGTTGAACCCACAATAAAATACTTATCCACACTGGTGTCGTGGAAAACCACTTTTTGGTATGGCGGATGAATTCCGTCTTTCATCAATTTCCCCTCGCTTAAATTGTTATGTTATAACATGCCAA
>NZ_CAWNIB010000004.1:0-12664 GCF_963874405.1 Vibrio sp. V08_P9A1T1 | reverse complement strand
GTATCTGGTAGCCAGCGTGCAAACTCGCTTTGGACTAAATATTTTCTGAATAATTTGTTTTCAATAGCCAACTTCAAGAAGATCATTAGGTGAACCTCTCGAGGTCGAAGCTATTTCCTATATTCTTTATAGTTTAAATTATGCGAATTTAGTGGAAATAGTTCGTGTCGGTAACCCCATTTCTGTCCGTACGACCTGAAGTCGTATTAAGTGTGGTTCTCCACGATAAGAGGGAATTAGTTTCGTGAGCGTTGGGTGTATGTCATTTATGATAATGGATGAAGTTTGCTAAAACAGTTTTGTCCAGAACTTTCACTGTGGGCACTTCGTAACTCACCTTTGTCCAAAAATCGTTTTACAGCCTAACAAAAAGGCGAACTTCTCAGTTCGCCTTTATTATTGAATATTGATTACAAAGTCAGTCACAACCTAAATGATGATCATAAACTGTGACGACGAGCCATCAACATCAGCACCTACTCTTGGTAGTTATCAATACTTGGGCATGAGCAGACAAGGTTACGGTCACCGTATACGTTATCGACGCGGCTCACGGTTGGCCAGTATTTTGATGCCTTAGTATGAGCGGATGGGAAGCAAGCCGTTTCACGAGAATATGGGTGAGCCCATGCTTCACTCGCGAGATCCGATTGTGTATGCGGCGCATTCACTAACGGGTTGTCGGCTAATGGCCATTCGCCTGATTGAACTTTCTCCATTTCGGCGCGAATCGCAATCATCGCCTCGCAGAAGCGATCCAATTCGGCTAAGTCTTCCGATTCGGTTGGTTCAATCATCAAGGTGCCAGCAACAGGGAATGACATCGTCGGTGCGTGGAAGCCATAATCCATCAAACGTTTAGCAATGTCTTCTTCGCTGATACCGGTCGCTTCTTTAAGCGGACGAATGTCAATAATGCATTCGTGCGCTACGCGGCCGTTACTACCACGGTAAAGAATAGGGTAGTGTGGGCGCAGTCTTTCCATCACATAGTTAGCATTTAAAATAGCGACTTGAGTAGCCGTGGTTAAGCCTTCTGCACCCATCATGGCAATATAAGCCCATGAGATAGGTAAAATAGAAGCGCTGCCTAAATCGGCCGCAGATACTGCGTGATCGCTGCCTTCAACTCCCCCTTCAATATGTCCCGGTAGGAAAGGCGCTAGGTGAGATTTTACACCAATCGGCCCCATACCTGGGCCGCCGCCGCCATGTGGAATACAGAATGTTTTGTGCAGGTTGAGGTGAGAAACATCAGAGCCAATAAAGCCCGGATTGGTCAAACCAACTTGCGCGTTCATGTTGGCACCATCAAGGTAAACTTGGCCGCCTGCGGCGTGAACCATGTTACAGACTTCTTTAACTTGTTCTTCGTAAACGCCGTGCGTTGAAGGATAAGTGATCATGATGCTAGAGAGGTTCTCTTTATGCTTCTCAATTTTGTCTGCGAGGTCTGCGATATCAACGTTGCCGTTATTATCACATTTCACGACCACTACTTTCATCGAAACCATTGAAGCGGTTGCAGGGTTGGTGCCGTGTGCTGAGCTCGGAATTAAGCAGACGTTACGGTGCCCTTCACCACGGCTTTTGTGGTAGCGCTGAATCGCCACAAGCCCTGCATATTCGCCAGAAGCACCGGAATTTGGTTGTAGCGAGAAAGCATCATAGCCTGTGATTTCACAGAGCTTTTCTTTTAAATCCTTAGCGAGAGCGGCGTAACCTGCGGCTTGCTCTTTCGGTGCAAATGGATGGATCGAACCAAATTCTGGCCAAGTGACAGGGATCATCTCGGCTGCGGCGTTCAGTTTCATGGTGCAACTGCCAAGCGGGATCATGCCGTGAGTTAATGAAAAGTCTTTATTCTCAAGTTTTTTCAAATAACGCATCATTTGCGTTTCGCTGTGATAGGTGTTGAACACAGGATGCGTTAGGAAGCGAGATTGACGACGGCAGTGTTCTGGAATCGCTGCAAATTCGTTGGCGGCGATTTCTGCCGACAGCGCGCTTACCGATTGCTTAATATCGAAAACCGCAAACAGGGCTTTAAGATCAGCTGTGGTGGTGGTTTCATCCAAACTGATGCCCAATTGGTCATCAAAGCGGCGTAAGTTGATGCCGGCTTGCTGCGCTTTTGCGTAGAGCGCTTGAGTTTGAGCGGCACTCTTTAAGGTAATCGTGTCAAAGAAGCTGTTGTGCACCAATTCGTAGCCCGCTTGAGTTAAGCCTGCCGCTAGAATTGCTGTCATATGATGAGTACGGCGCGCAATGGTGCGCAACCCTTCTGCGCCATGATAGACAGCATAAAACGAGGCCATATTAGCCAGCAGAGCTTGCGCGGTACAGATGTTCGAGGTCGCTTTTTCGCGGCGAATGTGCTGCTCGCGAGTTTGCATTGCCATGCGCAGTGCTGGATTACCTTTGGCGTCAATCGACACTCCGATCACGCGGCCGGGCATAGTGCGTTTGTGCGCTTCACGCGTGGCCATAAAGGCGGCGTGTGGGCCGCCATAACCCATAGGGACACCGAAACGTTGAGCCGAGCCAATCACGACATCTGCGCCCATTTCACCCGCTGGTTTTAGCAAGGTGCTGGCCAGTAAATCCGTGGCAACAGTGACCAATATTTTATTGGCTTGCGCTTTAGCAATCAGGTCGCTTAAATCACGCACTTCACCTGTGGTGCTTGGGTATTGCAGCAGCGCGCCAAACACATCTTGTTCAGGCAATGAGTCGAGTGCGCCGATTTGTACCTCAAAACCGATAAATTCAGCGCGAGTTTTTACTACTTCAATGGTTTGTGGATGAACATCGTCCGCCACAAAAAAGACGTTACTTTTGCTTTTTCCTGCGCGTTTACACAGTGTCATTGCTTCGCCAGCAGCCGTTGCTTCATCGAGCAGCGACGCGTTGGCAATATCCATCGCTGTTAAATCCATCACCATTTGTTGGTAGTTAAGCAGCGACTCCAAACGACCTTGAGAGATTTCTGGCTGGTAGGGCGTGTAAGCCGTATACCAGCCCGGATTTTCCAGTACGTTACGCAAAATGACGTTCGGCGTGAAGGTGTTGTAGTAACCTTGACCAATGAACGTGCGTTTAATCTGGTTTTGATTGGCAAATACTTTCATCGAGCTGAGCATATCGGCTTCGCTTTTAGGCGCAGCAAGGGACATTGGGCTTTCTAAACGAATTTGCGCAGGAACGGTTTGTTCGATTAACGCGGCTAAGCTTTCGGCGTTAATCGCGTTGAGCATTTTTTGTTGATCGGCTGGGTTGGGTCCGTTGTGGCGTGCAACAAACTCATTTTCGGTACTTAACTGGCTAAGCAGTGGGCTGTGAAGTAATTCAGTCATTTCCTTTACCTTTTCAAAGATCGTGTGCGACCTTAAAAAAAAGCCGCCCATGCTGGGCAGCTTTGATCCGTGATGGGCTAATTAATCTTCTTCGATAGAGTTTTGGTACTCTTCTGCATTTTTTAGATTGTCGAGTTCAGAAGCATCAGACATCTTCACTTTCACAATCCAGCCACCTTCATACGGTTCTTCGTTGATGAGTTCTGGGCTATCTTCTAACTCTTCGTTGATTTCAACGATGACACCTGTAATCGGTGCGTAAATATCTGAAGCGGCTTTGACAGATTCAACCAGAGAAAAACTGTCTCCAGCATCAATTTCTGTATCTACTTCAGGTAGGTCAACAAACACGACGTCACCAAGCATCTCTTGCGCATGCTCAGAAATACCGATGGTCACTGTGCCGTCACCGTTGTCGCGCACCCACTCGTGGCTATCTGCAAACTTCAGTGTATTGTCCATTGCTTTATCTCCAAAAAAGTATCGTATTGATTTGAACTTGTGTTTAATTTAAAAAGGCTATTGGTAGAGTGGGAAGCGTTGGCACAGCGCTTTAACTTGTTTGCGCACACGTTGCTCAACATCACTGTTTCCTTCTGGGCTCACAACAAGGCCATCGAGAACATCGCCAATCCACTCACCGATGAGTTTGAATTCTTCACGACCAAAACCACGGCTGGTTCCAGCTGGCGTACCTAAACGAATACCCGAAGTAATCATAGGCTTCTCGGTATCAAATGGGATGCCATTTTTGTTACATGTGATTCCTGCACGCTCTAATGCTTGTTCGGCGATATTCCCCTTCAGCCCTTTAGGGCGAAGATCAACGAGCATGAGATGAGTGTCAGTCCCGCCAGTCACAATGTCACAACCGCGAGTTTGCAATACTTCGGCGAGAACTTTTGCGTTATCGATCACCGAATCAATATAACGATGAAACTCAGGGCCTAACGCTTCGCCTAGTGCTACCGCTTTGGCCGCAATTACGTGCATTAACGGGCCACCTTGCAGGCCGGGGAAAACCGCCGAGTTAATTTTTTTGCTGATCTCTTCGCTGTTGGTCAAAACCATACCGCCTCGTGGGCCGCGCAAGGTTTTATGTGTGGTGGTCGTGACAACGTGGGCATGCGGCAATGGGCTTGGGTGAGCACCAGTGGCGACTAACCCGGCAATATGCGCCATATCGACCATTAAGAGCGCGCCCACTTCATCAGCAATGGTTCGGAATTTGGCAAAATCAATCACGCGAGGAATGGCAGAGCCGCCCGCAATGATCATTTTTGGTTGATGCTCTAACGCGAGGCTGCGTACATCATCATAATTGATTTCTAAGGTCGTGCTATCGACACCATATTGAATAGCATTAAACCACTTACCCGAGAGGGCAGGCCGAGCGCCATGAGTGAGGTGGCCTCCGGCATCCAGAGACATACCTAAAATCGTGTCACCCGGTTGCAGTAAAGCCAGCATCACCGCGCCATTGGCTTGTGCGCCTGAATGCGGCTGCACGTTGGCGTATTGACAATGGAATAGGGATTTTGCACGTTCAATTGCAATGGTTTCGACGGTATCAACGTGTTCGCAACCACCGTAATAGCGACGGCCGGGGTAGCCTTCTGCATATTTATTGGTGAGACAAGTACCTTGCGCTTGCATAACGGCTTTTGAAACGATGTTTTCTGAGGCGATCAGCTCAATTTGTTCATTTTGGCGCACGTATTCGGCTTGAATACCCGCAAAGACAGCATCATCAGTGGCAGCAAGGTTGGTTGAGAAAAAGCTCTCAAGGCAATGGTTGGGGTAACTTTTGTTCACGTTGGCATTCATGGTAGATGACCTTCCAATAATCCGACGGATTGGCTAAACATTCCGTCATTCCTTTTTAGTGGCTGCCTTATCGTTAAGCCGTTAGGCGACAACAAAGCAGGGTGTCAGTTATCCTTAAACTGGATTGCAACCCCAACAATACGGGGTGAAAAGCCACTTAAACCTTGTTAAATCCCTAACCGCAATAAGTGGTAAACTGCATCTCTTTATCTAACAAGTCAGTAACATACCCTTTGACTTATAAACAATCAATCAAAAATTTCCTATAGGAAACATGGTTTCTTTTTTTGTAAGCAAGAGCACGCTTTATTTACGTGCAGCCTCTTTAACCTTACGTTGGCTTTATGCCACAATGATGGCCGAAATCAGGAAGATAACAATCGAGGGAAAGCATGTCTGAAGACATTTA
Organism: Vibrio sp. V08_P9A1T1; assembly: GCF_963874405.1. Taxonomy (NCBI): domain Bacteria; kingdom Pseudomonadati; phylum Pseudomonadota; class Gammaproteobacteria; order Vibrionales; family Vibrionaceae; genus Vibrio; species Vibrio sp. V08_P9A1T1. Next base: position 7,072 of record NZ_CAWNIB010000004.1, on the reverse strand, counting down.
TGATGAGTACCCATCGTTGACTTTGGCCAAGGAAACGGGTGAACAAACGATCGAACCGCTTAAGCTTGGACAACGTATTAAAGAGATCCGCTCTAAGCTTGGGATTACGCTAGAAGAGGCGAGCCAGCGGACAGGATTAGCTCGATCTACATTGAGTAAAATCGAAAACGAACAGATTTCTCCAACCTACCAAGCGATGCAAAAGCTTGCTCATGGATTGCAGATAGATATGCCTCAACTATTTGAACCACCAAAGAAAATTGTGGCAACAGGTCGTAGGGATATTTCTCGTATTGGTCAGGGAAAGCCGCATCCCACCCCAACTTACGAGCATGAATTGCTCGCCACGCAGCTCTCTAATAAGAAAATGATGCCGTTTAAAAGCCGAGTGCGAGCTCGTGCATTTGAAGAGTACAGTGACTGGGTTCGTCACGATGGTGAGGAGTTTTTGTTGATCCTCACGGGTGAAGTTTTGTTCTATAGCGAATTTTATGAACCGGTTCGATTGGCGGAAGGTGATAGCGTTTATTACGACGCTAACATGGGGCACATGCTGGTCTCTGTCAGCGAAGAGGATGCATTGATTTTGTGGGTTACGGCAAAATGAGTGTGAAAACGCTAAGTTTCTTATAGTGACAGCAATCGTTTGCCATTTGTTGGCTTTGCCCTGTGTAGTGTGCTTTTAATCACTTTTAGCTCAGGCGATGGTAAGCATCTCGCGACTTTTAATTGTGATTGGGTTGTTAATTTTGACAATTCATCTTGTTTTGAACTTGTTAATCCGTCCGAACGGGCGCATTCTTGTTCACTATTGGAAACATGGTTTCCTCTTCTTTGGACATAATAGCCAAAATTTGGTGGTGAATTCCCTGCTGGGTCGGCTGAAATGGAGATAAAAATGACTCAAGAACATGCAAATCAAACACTACTCACTACTCCTTTACATGCGCTGCACATCGAAGTTGGAGCGAAAATGGTGCCATTTGCTGGCTATGACATGCCCGTTCAGTACCCATTAGGGGTAAAGAAAGAGCATTTGCATACTCGCGAGGCGGCTGGTTTGTTTGATGTTTCGCATATGGGCCAACTTCGTTTGCATGGAGCCAATGCTGCGCAAGCATTGGAGTCATTGGTTCCGGTCGACATTATTGACTTACCAGCAGGCAAGCAGCGTTACGCCTTTTTCACCAATGCACAAGGTGGCATCATGGATGACTTGATGGTTGCTAACCTTAATGATCATCTGTTTGTTGTGGTTAATGCGGCTTGTAAAGCACAAGATATTGCTCATCTACAAGCACATTTGCCACAAGGTGTTGAGCTCGAAGTCATTGACGATCGCGCGCTGTTAGCGCTGCAAGGGCCAAAAGCCGCTGAAGTGTTAGCTCGCCTGCAACCACAAGTGATGACGATGCACTTTATGGATATTCAGCTGATGGACATCGACGGAGCTCAATGCATTGTCAGCAGAAGTGGTTATACCGGTGAAGATGGTTATGAAATTTCTGTACCAGCAGAGCAGGCCGAAGCATTGGCGCGTAAACTGACCTCTTATGAAGAAGTGGAATGGATTGGTCTGGGCGCGCGCGATTCACTGCGTTTAGAGTGCGGTTTGTGCCTTTACGGGCATGATCTTGATACCACCACAACGCCAGTTGAAGCGAGCTTGTTATGGGCGATAAGCAAAGTGCGTCGTGCTGAAGGTGAGCGTGCGGGTGGTTTCCCGGGTGCAGACATCATTCTTGGGCAGATCGAAAGCAAAGATGTTGCACGTAAACGTGTAGGTTTAGTGGGGTTAACTAAAGCGCCAGTACGTGAAGGAACGGAGCTATTTGACGCCGATGGCCAGCATATAGGCGTAGTGACCAGTGGTACAGCGGGACCGACGGCCGGAAAGCCCGTGTCTATGGCTTATATCCGAGCTGATTTATCAGCGATAGGCACAGAAATTTTTGCTGATGTACGCGGAAAAATGCTGCCAATGGTGGTTGAGAAAATGCCGTTTGTGGCTCAGCGTTATTATCGCGGCTAAAGCATCATAAAATGTAATAAAAGTGCATTTAAAGATGTTTCATATCGATAACGGATTAAGTACTATCTGGGTTCAAAGTGATAAGGAATGACATGATGAACAAATGGGTAGTACTTTTTTCTTCGCTCGCCTTCTCTGGCAATGTGTTCGCCGTTGATGCTCAGCCCTACATAGTAAACGGTACGGATGCAAGCGTGACGGAGTTTCCTTCTATAGCGAGCTTGTTTTTTGATCAAATTGCTTATAACGGTTCATATGAAAAAGGAAGTTATTGTGGTGCTTCGTTGCTCAATAACCAATATGTATTGACGGCTGCGCACTGCGTTTATGGTAATAGTGCAAATCAGCTTTTTACCTCTGTTGTACCTAAGCTGCAAATTGAAACAAACTTTCCATTCAACATATTAGAAAAAGCGCGAGTGGCAGAAATCTATTATCCATCAACTTATAACAACACCACCTTATTGGATGATATTGCGATCCTTAAGCTTGAAACGCCTTTGACAATGGTGTCGTCTACTGACTACTTAACGCGACCAACCACCAATTTGGATAGCACTTATCGTTCATCAAGTGAAACCTTTATTGCCGTTGGGCATGGTAATACCTCTTCTAATAATGATACTAAAACGTATCTACAGAAAACTAATTTAACCTATGTGCCTAATGTATATTGCAATTACACTTCCACCACGGACACTAATTTATGTATGGAAGGGGCGATAGGTTCTACGGGGCTTGAAAATGCAACCTGTCAGGGCGATTCTGGGGGCCCGTTATTTTGGCATGATGGCGTTCAGTACATTCAAGTTGGTATAACCAGCTTTGGGCCAAATACCAAGTGTGGAGATCCTAATCCGCTAATTGGTTCAACGTCTGTATTTACAGAAATCCTTGACTATTCCACTTGGATTGAGAGCGTTCTGCTTGGTTCTGAGCCACCAAAATTTGTCGCAACAGAAGCGAAACGCCAAGCTTATTTAAACCCACCTTCTGACAGTGGTGGATCATTCGGCTGGTGGTCTTTACTGCTGATGTTTATCCCCTTCATTCGTAGACGTTGAACCCTTATTGATCTCGAGCGACCTGTTTAGGTCGCTTTTTTATTGCCTTTTTTGAGCAGGTTCCACTTAGGGCGCTAAACTTGAAAGTGATACACGCGTATCTTTCTAGATGAGTGACGAGGTGATGGATGTACAAATGGATACTGTTTAGTGCGATGCTATCAGCAAATGCTTATGCGGTTGATTTCCAGCCTTACATTGTGAATGGTTCGGATACCAGCAGTGCCACTTACCCTTCTTTTGCTAGCCTTTTATATCAAAGCAGCACTCAACCTAGTAGCAACAGTTTTTGTGGGGCGAGTATCATCAATTCACAGTTTATTTTGACGGCAGCTCATTGTATCTACGGTAAAAAAGATACCATGCTTTATACGGTGGTCGTGCCTCAGTTGGATAATGTGGCCGATTTCCCCTACGGGAATATCCAGATATCGCGCGCGGCGGCTTTTTATTACCCCAGTACTTACATCAATTCGTCCAGCGCACTCTGGCGTGATGACATTGCGATTATCAAGCTCGAAACACCGCTCAATGTGGCGGACTATTCTGCGCTACTCAATACTCAGTTAAATAATGATTACCCTGCTGGCAATAATTACAAAGCGACTGGTCATGGCTACGTGGCGGGTAATGTCCCGAATGCTAATAAGCAGTTACAAGAAACGACCCTCACTTTTGTTAGTAATGCCGTCTGTAGCGCTTTCTATGGCCCGACATTGACCTCAAAACAGATCTGTTTTGATGGTGCGGTAAGCGGTGCTTATAAAAACTCCACCTGTTCTGGCGATTCCGGTGGGCCTGTCTATTGGTTTAATGGCTCGCAATACATTCAAATTGGTTTAACCAGCTTTGGGCCTTCACTATGTGGCGATACTAACCAACCGATCACCTCGGTATTTACGGAGCTTTATGATTATCAGAGCTGGATTCAGCGCGTTCTTACAGGGGCAGAGGTGCCTAAATATTATGTTGCCACTCAAAATGGGGTACGTGTTCTGATTGATACTCAAACTGTTGCCGCCCCTCAGGAGGAGAGCGGTGGCAGTTTGAGTATCCTAGGGTTGACTCTACTGCTGTTATTTCGCTTTCGGGCGCATAATAATTTTGGTTCGTCTGTTGTGGTGATTAAAAATTTGCTTGGCTCTCAACGTCATCTCTTGTGCGGTGATTCGGTTTGCCGTTTGCTCTATGTTAAACAACGCATCGATGCCGTACCCGTGCAGTGAATAACGTTGAATAAACCAATTCATCTGCTTGGGGTCGTCTTTGAGTGGTTTGAGATCGGCAATCAATTGTTTCGCTGCGGTGAGCGTTTCCTCTTCCGTTATTTCGACAGATAAACCGTCAATCAGCTTATCAATGGCTTGCTCTGCGGTATCGACATCATTGGATGAAATGTCCACGCTAAATAGCCAATCGTTGTGTGGTTCACTATCGGCTGAAACCGAAAAAGCATTGGGAGCGTAATCCAACCCTAGCTGTTCACGCACCTGACTCACCATGCGGCGGTTTGCCACACGCCACAACATATCATCCATAAAGATAGTAGTAGCCGATTTGTGTTCCGGGTCGTTACTGATCACTCTGGCAAGATAGGCACTGCTTTTTTCATCGTTGATCGCCATGTCGATTCGAGGCTGAAAGTCTGCGCGATAATCAATGCGATAATCGACCTCAGGTGCAGAGCTGAAGGTTAATGATGCTACATAGGTACGCAATAGCGGTTTCAGTTCGGCAGGTTTAATGTCTGCGGTAATAAAGAGTTTAAAGCCTCTATTTTTCTTAAAGAGATCATCATGGGTTTGCATCAGTTGTTCAACACTCACCGTATTGATGTCCGATCCTTCGTATAACCAATGAGTGGTGTCCGGCAGATAGCTATTGCGATTAATGGCGAGCGCTATCTGGCCAATGGGTGAGCGAAGAAAAGTATCTCGATTTTGCTTAAACTCTTGTTTTGTTAACTGCAGATGGCTGTCGTCGATGTTGATGGCGGTCATCGCCGTATAAAGGGCAGCAAACGCTTCGGCTAACTCATCTTTAGATGATTCAAGGCTGATACCATGCGACGTAAAGTCGATGTAGGGATTCAATATGATGCCGTGTCTTCTCAGGTGATTATCCAACTGAGAGCCGCTAAAGTTACCAATTCCACCGCGTATGGCACTCGGAATAAGCACTTCAGAAGCTTTACGCAAATCGGGCTCTAAGCTTGCTTTACCACCAAGGCTTGCCAAAGAGGCATACACTTTTTCCCCTGCGTTAGTGTCTCTGCGATACCACACTTCAACACCGTTACTTAGCGTCCAAGTGGTGATATCCATCGACTCTTGAAGTTGAGATTCTGACAAAATGGCACCTATTTGCGTAGGTGTCACAAAAGCTTGATTGACCTCTTGCAATAGCGGTGGCTGCCCTTTTTGGGCAAACAGGGTTTTGAGTGTTGGCAGTGTCGCGACGACGAATTCTTTGTCTTCACTTTTATCCAACCCAATATTGATCTGGTAGTCGCTAGACAATAATTTGCGAAGGTGTTTATCGAGCATGGCACTGTTGGTGGTCGAGATAAATTCGGTTAACGTCGACCGTCGGTCTAAATGTGACTGGATCGGTTGATCCAACGTGCGCGCCAGCGTTTTTTCTTCGACTAAATCTATCGCGGTGGCTTTTTGCCAATCGTTATCGAAGTTCGCTAACATCTCTTGATACTGACGGAAAATCGCCTGAAACTCTTGCTCACTCACACCATGATCACGCAGTGCAGCAAGTGTGGAGAAGAAGAGATTTTGCGATGCTTCTCTTGAGTCCACTGGAAACCCGACCTCTGCAAACGAATAGCGCTGGGTTTCAAACGGGATAGTTTGGGAATAAATCCAAAGTGCCGGAAGGTTGGCGTCACTAAAATTGCTGGATAACCGCTGTTGTATCAGTTGCTGGGCGATATCATCGAGCCACCACTGGGCTTGTTGTTCACGGCTGGCTATTTTTTGCTCGCCACGGTCGATGAATAGGCTAATGTTCGGTGAGTCATTGGCACCAATGTAACCCACAAAATCTGTATTATTAGCCGTAATGCTGTGATTTCTAGTCGGCATTGGCGTGCTGCCTTTTTCCCAGCTCACGAAATGTTTTTCTATCAATGCCGTGGCTTGCTCTAATGTGATATTGCCAGCGATAACGATTTCGGTGAGCTGTGGCTGATACCAAGTGCGGTAAAAATCAGCAATCCCTTCGGCTGTCGCTTGGTTCACGCTTTCTTTGGTGCCCAAGGGATCATGCTGCGCATATAAAGTATTAGCAATCATGTGCTCATAAACGTTTTGAGCGTAGCTCTTCTCCTCTTTACGTGAAAAACGAAACTCGCCCATGATCACGCGTTTTTCATTTTCAACCGATGTAGGAGTAAGCTCTATACCATCGGCAATATCTCTAAACCAGACCAGAGCTGGCTCTACCGCTTGGTTATCGGGTAAATCCAGTTTGTAAACCGTTTCTTGATAAGCAGTATAAGCATTGATGTCAGGGCCAAAACTGACACCTGATTGCTCAAAGGTTTTGATCGCATCATTTCCGGCATAATGAGCGCTGCCATTAAAAGCCATATGCTCAAGAAAATGAGCGTAGCCCTGTTGCTGATTGTTTTCTTGAAATGCGGCTGCGTGAACAATCAAGCGGATGGAAACGGGTTCTTTTTGATTGGGATAAATGTGATATTTCATGCCATTGGCCAGCTCGGCGCTTGCCCAATAGGGATCTTCTTTGATCGGAGTGAACGCTTGATTTGAAGCACATCCCAACAGAAATAAGCAACTAACGAATAGTAGACGATATATTTTCATAACAACCTCGACATGTATTTGGTGGCAATATACGTCATGAGGTTTGAATTATTTTGGGGAATGTGACTGTCAACTCAGGTTTTGAGAAAGAAGTTTCAATTTTTTCGTAACAATGAATGTTATTAATTACATTGTGT
>NZ_CAWNIB010000003.1:0-12922 GCF_963874405.1 Vibrio sp. V08_P9A1T1 | reverse complement strand
CCTGTATAGTCAATAATTTGCTTTATTAAGCTGCTTCTTCATAATAGATAAGGCAAACAGAGGAATGCGATGAAAACCATTGACCGAATACTTCAAACCATCAAACGCGATGGAGCGGTAACCGCTAAACGACTGGCCGACGACCTAGGAATTACTACCATGGGGGCTCGCCAGCACCTACAAAGTTTGGAAGATGATGGCATTGTGGCGTTTCATGATGTCAAAGTAAAAGTCGGACGCCCTACTCGACACTGGTCTTTGACACAACAAGGCCACGACCAATTTGCTGATCGGCATGGCGAGTTGATCATCCAAGTGATTGATGCTGTTGAGCACCTTTTTGGTAAAGAAGGACTAGCCAAAGTGGCGGCAGAGCGTGAAGCTCACACATTAGCACAGTATCAACAAGCATTAATTGATTGCCACAGTTTAGAAGAAAAACTAGCTAAGCTAGTGACGCTTCGTGAGCAAGAAGGCTATATGGCAGAGCTCATACCATCAACGAACGGTTACACTTTAATTGAGAACCATTGCCCTATCTGTAAAGCTGCTGCACGCTGCCCTAACCTGTGCCAATCTGAACTTAATATTTTCCAAACGTTGATCGGTGAGCAATATGTAGTTGAACGGAGCGAACACATCATTATGGGTGAGCGTCGCTGCCGTTATCAAATCACACCACGCTAAGATCGTCTCATTAGTAAGAAATGGCGATTTCGTTCCAACTCCTACCTTATTGATCGGTTATGCTTTCATTGTGTTGATAAAATAATCAACAGAGAAATAGTGTAAAGGAGAAAGATATGGAGCCCCCTCAAAAACAGGCCTTACCTTCTTTTGATGAGTTGGTTGAACTTGCCAAACATAATCCAGATGCCTTTACGCAACTGAAAAAAGATATCTGTGAAGAGATGATCCTCTCCTCTTCCAACAACATGCAAGACAGGTTATGGGCTCAGCAAAGTCACATTGACTTGGTGGTGAGCCAATGCAAAAACCCTGTCCATGCTAATGTTATGCTGATGCGTGAGCTCGGCGAACAGATGATGAAATTTAGAAATGCCTTAGATGGCGAATCGGCGCGCACTCAACCGAGCGCGACCATCATTCCATTTGTGCCGCGCCACAGCGACTGGCGTTAACCTCGCTATTTGAAGCTTTTTAAAACAACAGGAGGCATTGGCCTCCTGTTGTTTCATCAATTTTTTTCTATCAAGTTTACTCAGGTTCAGGTCCGTAGCGGTTGCGGCTTTGCGTTCCCTTCATAAAACCACATTCGACTAAAATCCATGAGCCACAAACCAGTGCGATCAGTGATACCAATGACTCTGTCATACTGGCTTGAGTGGCAATCTCGGCACTAGCAAAAGGCATACTCATACGGCCTATCACCAAGGGGACATTAAGCAATAACCACCAAGCAGACTTATCTCTGTCATGCCAACGTTTTACCGTGATGGCCAAATCAGGCAGTAACACCACTAGCAAAAACAGCGGCAAGATCAGGTGCGTATAGGCAGGAAATATTTGGTTTGCAGCGAGTGCGAAGCCCATAATGGACGCGTAATAACAGAGATTCCACATCCAAAATACTTTGCGCCCGATGCGTCCTTGAAATGAAAATAGCAGTTCTTTAATCGACATCTTGTTACCTAAAATGGTTAATTTACAACCTTTTGGAAGCAATCTTTATCCATATCACGCACATTCACGGTCAGACTCCTGACTTGACTAGCTTGCTGTTGCAATACCGTCATTAATTGACGTGACAACTCTCTTTTTTGTTCAGGTGTCCGCCCTGACAGTAAATCAAAGCTGAGGTGAATAAAATCAACACTGTCGCCCTCTTCACCAATGCACCAATGGTGGCAGCGTAGCGCCCGTGATTTCACTGAGTCAGCGTCAAATAATCCGCAGCGAAGTGCGACTTGGTGAAGATCTTCCAATAACCCTTGAACATTCACACGTTCATCCACAGAGTTCGAGTATTCCATAACAAGGTTGGGCATACGAATTCCTTTTCTTCATTCATGATCAAATTTCAACACTGGTGAGCCTTATTGGTATCACTAGCTTTTCTTTTAACAGCCACTAATAGCAATTAATCTCGTAAAATCCGAGCCATTATCGGCTATTCTGTCTATCTGATCACTGATAAGGGGTGTCACGCATTGCTTAAGATCCCATAAAGTCATGACTCGAATCATGATCTGACCGATTTTATCTGTTATATTCTTTCGCAATCACGTTTATTTTTGACATTCATTCATTTTAACTTTGATAGATAATGGAGATATTCCTATGCGTCATCCTGTAGTTATGGGTAACTGGAAACTAAACGGCAGCAAAGAGATGGTTGTTGAGCTGCTAAATGGTCTGAATGCAGAGCTTGAAGGCGTAACGGGTGTTGACGTAGCCGTTGCTCCACCAGCACTTTTTATTGACCTAGCAGAGCGCACTCTGACCGATGCGGGTAGCGCGATCATTCTGGGTGCCCAAAACAGCGACGTACACAACAGTGGCGCATTCACTGGCGATATGTCTCCAGCAATGCTGAAAGAATTCGGTGCAACACACATCATCATTGGTCACTCTGAGCGTCGTGAATACCACAACGAATCCGATGAATTTGTGGCGCAAAAATTTGCATTCCTAAAAGAAAATGGCCTAACACCAGTACTTTGTATCGGTGAATCTGAAGCACAAAACGAAGCTGGCGAAACAGTAGCCGTATGTGCACGTCAACTTGACGCTGTGATCAACACTCAAGGTGTTGAAGCGCTAGAAGGCGCGATCATCGCTTACGAACCAATCTGGGCGATCGGCACAGGTAAAGCAGCAACAGCAGATGATGCTCAACGTATTCACGCTGCCATTCGCGCGCACATTGCTGCAAAATCAGAAGCAGTCGCGAAGAATGTCATTATCCAATACGGCGGTTCTGTAAAACCTGAAAATGCAGCAGCTTACTTCGCACAACCAGACATTGATGGTGCTCTAGTTGGCGGCGCAGCACTTGATGCGAAAAGCTTTGCAGCTATCGCAAAAGCAGCAGCTGAAGCGAAAAAAGCGTAATTATTCACACTAATTATCGTTAAGAAGGTCAGCATTTGCTGGCCTTTTTTGTTTCTTCACTCGCGTCACACTTCCCATCCCAGCAGCTATAGTCGCGATCGCCAGAATCAAGTATCCTAACGTTTTGCTTAACCTACGTTGCCAGTAATGCACGATAAACACGGCCTATTAACCGCCCCAATTCCAAATGTGCTCAGTCAAATGACGATCCCAATGATTTTTGGTTTGATCGCGATTTTGATGTTTAACTTGGTCGACACCTTTTTTATCTCACTGCTGGGCACCGAATCTCTTGCCGCCATCAGTTTTACCTTTCCCGTCACCTTTGCGGTCAACTGCATCACCATGGGAATTGGTATTGGACTTTCGACGAGTATTGGCCGCTTACTCGGTCAAGGTGACGCTAAAAATGCGGCGCGTTTTTCTAGTCACGGCGTGTTGCTGGCTGTGGTGCTGGTGACATTCGCTTCAATTCTGGGGTTACTGACCATTAAGCCACTCTTCCTACTGCTTGGTGCCATTGACGATTTAATCCCTTTGATTGAGCAATACATGCAGGTTTGGTATTTGACCATTCCTTTGCTCGTTATTCCCATGGCTGGTAACAGCGCAATTCGAGCCACGGGTGACACCAAAACACCGGCTAAAATTATGATGCTCGCAGGTTGTATTAACGGTCTGCTCGATCCGCTGCTGATTTTTGGTTATGGCCCTTTCCCTGAATTAGGAATCCAAGGTGCTGCTATTGCCAGTGCATTCAGTTGGTTAGGCGCACTGTGTGGATCGCTATATGTCTTAATCAAAAGAGAAAAATTATTGGCATGGCCGTATTTTCCTACTTTATGGCATGATTGGCAGCAGATTTTAAAAGTGGGCACACCAGCGGCACTCTCCAATGCAATGAATCCACTCTCTGGCGCGCTATTAATGATGATGCTGGCCAGTCATGGCACGGCTGCAGTAGCCGCTTACGGCGCCGCGCAGCGTATTGAGTCGATACTCATTTTGGTCTTGATGTCACTAACCTCAGCACTGACTCCCTTTATGGCACAAAACATCGGCGCAAAAAATATTGAGCGTAGCTTTGCTGGCCTGTTCCTCAGCATGCGTTTTTCTATCGTATTTCAATTGATGATTTTTGCGATGATGGTACCGCTGAGCATCCCTTTGTCAGCCCTATTTTCTCAAGAGCCCTCGGTGCGCGATCTATTGTGGCACTATTTGCTGGTGGTGCCACTGAGCTATGGCTTTCAAGGCATTGTGATGATGCTTGTCTCTGGATTGAATGCATTGCATCAACCCATGCGCGCCTTTCAGTGGAGCGTGATGCGGCTATTTGTGTTCACTCTTCCTGCCGCGTGGTTAGGTTCGTATCTCTATGATGTCGAAGGGCTGTTTATCGGGATTGCCGCAGGCAATACCTTAGGTGGGCTGCTGGGTTATTACTACGCCCTGCGTCTAAAACGAACTTACCTGTTTCGCTAATGCTACCATTTATCTGGTTGAGCACGTCGTGGTGAACTAAATATAAAAAAGCCAGCATTCACGCTGGCTTTATCACTTAGAAGCATCGCCCTTCAGCGCGAGAAACTACTCTTCAATCTCATCGAGGTCATCATCTAAGTCCATATCCACATTTAAAGGCTCAGGAGATAAAATAATACCCGTATTATCAGCGTACAAATAATCTTCAGGTAGGAAAGTGACGCCACCAAAATTGACAGGCACATCCACTTCACCGATACCTTGATTGGATGCTCCAACAGGAATAGAGGCGAGCGCTTGAATGCCGATGCTCATCTCTTCGAGTTCATCCACTTCGCGGACACAACCGTAAACAACGATGCCTTCCCACTCATTTTCTTCAGCAAGAGCGGCCAATTCTGCATCAATCAGCGCACGGCGCAGTGAACCACCACCATCAATTAACAGCACCCGTCCTAGCCCATCTTGCTCTAATACTTCACGGATTAAGCCATTATCTTCAAAACATTTAATCGTCGTAAGCTGGCCAGCAAAGGATGCGCTTCCACCAAAGTTACTAAACATTGGCTCCACCACATCGACTTGGTCGAGATAAATATCACATAACGCAGAGGTGTTGTATTCCATAATGGTTCTTCTCTTGCCGAAAATTATCTTCACCGAGTATATAGGGTCATTAAGTCATTGCAATGACAAGCGACAATTAACTCGTCAGAGTTTGAGCTATAACAATTCCAACAAACAACAAGTTGGTGATCAGTGAACATTTGACGATAGCGGGCATCATAGGTGCTATCTGCGCAGGTTGATCACTCACCCACACCGCTTTACTGTGTTTTACCACTACCACAATGCTCAACAAAAAGGGCAAACTGATCCACGTTGGGCTGCTTTGCATCACCAAATACCAAGCAAAAGCGATCACCGCACCCGCCAATAGCATAAAGTGATATTGCTTGGCGCGCGTTTGCCCAAGACGTACGGCAACGGTTTTTTTACCGCAAACTGCATCATTTTCAATATCACGCATATTGTTGACATTGAGCACAGCGACCGCCAATAAGCCACAGCCTAACGCGGGTAAGAACAGGCTCGGTTCCACATGGCCGGTATGCAAGAAATAGGTTCCAGACACCCCAAGTAAACCAAAGAAAATGAATACGGATAAATCACCTAAGCCGACATAACCGTAGGGTTTGTTACCGACCGTGTAAGCAATCGCGGCCACAATGGCGAGCACGCCCAACCCGACAAAAGCCAGAATACTTTGCACGCTATCCAGTGCATAAAAAATCAGCACCAAACCCGAGATAACCGTCAATGTGATGTTAATCAGCATCGCTTGCTTCATATCATCGAGCGTCACCGCACCGGATTGAATCGCTCTGATTGGCCCTAAGCGAGCCTCATTATCCGTACCCTTGACCGCATCACCATAATCATTTGCAAGGTTGGATAAGATTTGTAATAAAGTTGCGGTAAGCAGAGCAAGCAGCGCTACTGGCAACGAAAAATGGCCCGATGAGAAAGCTAACGCGCTGCCCGTTAAAATAGAAACTAGCGCGAGAGGGAGCGTTTTAGGCCTGGCCGCATCAAGCCAGATATGGAGCGAATTCTTCATGCAAGGTCACTGCCGTTCAAAAAAGGGGTCAGTATATACTGTTCTGCTGGCGAGTATAACACGGCAATAAAAAGCCCGTCACTTTGGACGGGCTACAAACAGTGTACTGACCATTCGACCCGCTAAAGAATAAAGCGGCTCAAATCTTCATTCTCGACTAACTCACCTAGGCGCTGCTTGACATAGGCGGCATCGATAATCATTGAGGAGCCAGGCTTTTCTGTTGCATCAAATGAGATTTCATCCATCAAACGCTCCATCACGGTATGCAGGCGACGTGCGCCGATATTTTCCGTGGTTTCATTCACTTTCCACGCGGCTTCCGCAATTTGAGTGATGCCATCTTCAGTGAATTCAATGTGCACCTCTTCCGTCTTCATCAGCGCAATATACTGCTCGGTCAGAGAGGCTTTCGGCTCAGTCAAAATACGTTTAAAGTCATGGCTCGATAATGCTTCAAGTTCGACGCGAATCGGCAAGCGGCCTTGCAACTCGGGGATTAAATCAGAGGGCTTCGCCACTTGGAATGCACCCGACGTAATAAAGAGGATATGATCAGTTTTAACCATGCCGTGCTTAGTCGAGACGGTACTGCCCTCAATCAAAGGTAGCAAATCACGTTGTACCCCTTCACGCGACACATCTGGACCTGAGCTTTCGCCGCGTTTACAGATTTTGTCAATCTCATCGATGAAGACAATGCCGTTATTTTCAACATTAAAAATAGCTTGATCTTTCAGCTCTTCCTGATTGACCAATTTTGCCGCTTCTTCCTCAGTCAAAGCTTTGAAGGCCTCTTTGATTTTGAGTTTGCGTTTTTTCTTGGTATCCCCTGCAAGGTTCTGAAACAAACCTTGCAGCTGATTGGTCATCTCTTCCATGCCTGGAGGTGCCATAATTTCAACCCCCATTTGAGGGACAGCGACATTGATTTCAATCTCTTTGTCGTCGAGCTTTCCTTCACGCAACTTTTTACGGAAGATTTGGCGAGTGTTCGAGCTCTCTTCGCCCTTTTCATTCTCTCCCCAAGCATCACGAGCTGGCGGCAATAAAGCATCTAAAATACGCTCTTCTGCTTGCTCTTGCGCACGAAATTGCACTTTTTCCATCGCTTGCTGGTGAGTCATTTTTACCGCGACATCGGTTAAATCGCGAATAATGGTTTCCACTTCTTTACCAACATAACCCACTTCGGTAAATTTAGTCGCTTCCACTTTAATAAATGGTGCGTTGGCAAGTTTGGCGAGACGACGAGCAATTTCCGTTTTTCCCACCCCAGTTGGACCAATCATCAAAATGTTTTTCGGCGTTACTTCGGCGCGCAAGCTCTCTTCGAGCTGCATGCGACGCCAGCGATTACGCAGCGCAATCGCCACCGAACGTTTGGCTTTATCTTGACCAATAATATGGCGATTTAATTCGTGAACAATTTCACGTGGAGTCATTTCAGACATCAGATTTTCCTTAATTCTTTACCCTAACACTGTCTTTATTTTTCGGTGGTCACTGTTTGTTGCAGTAGCAATTCCGCCGGTATTTCTAGTTCTTCGATAGTGTGGAAATGGTTGGTAAACACGCAAATGTCGCCCGCAATTTTTAGTGCTTTTTCAGCGATTTCACGTGCATCTAAATCGGTATTTTCTAATAATGCGGTCGCCGCAGCTTGGGCAAAATTACCACCCGAACCGATAGCAATCAGGTCGTTTTCTGGTTGAACGACGTCACCATTGCCCGTAATAATGAGCGATGCAGTTTCATCAGCCACCGCTAAAATCGCTTCTAGCTTACGCAGTGCTCGGTCACTACGCCAATCTTTTGCCAGCTCAACCGCGGCCTTAGTAAGATGACCTTGATGCATTTGCAGCTTACTTTCAAAGCGCTCAAACAAGGTAAACGCATCGGCTGTGCCACCTGCAAACCCTGCCAAGACTTGATTATTGTACAGACGGCGAACCTTGCGCGCGTTGCCTTTCATTACGGTATTACCGAGCGATACTTGTCCGTCACCGGCGATGACAACTTTATTATTACGACGTACAGAGACGATGGTAGTCACGACAGGACCTCTTATTTGTTTTCACGATGGAGTTAGCAAATATATGAGGATGGTTGGGGAAGATTTCAAGTCACAAAAAACACTCACCGCGAATCGATTGGATGCGGTGAGTGATCGCTCTTATTGTGGTTCAGTCCAAATGGCGCACGGCTCAATTTTAGCGCGTTGTAATTTATGCTCGTCACGCTGCGCATCACGCTTATATTTGTATGGCCCTAATACCACGCGATACCAACTGCTGCCTTCCGTTTTTCGGATTTCACTTTTTAAACCCTGAAACGCGATATCAAGTTTACGGCTTTCAGCCTGTGCCGAAGTTTTGTACGCCCCACACTGCATGATATAAGGGATTTCAGACACTTTTTGTTCTTTGGCTACCACTTCTACTTCACGTTTCGGCAAGCTATCCACGTAATCCCATTTTTCCTCTGGAGGCGGTGGGATCACTTTCTCTGGCTTAGGTTTTGCGACTGGTTTTGTAGGAACCACAACCGCTTGAGGCGGCTCAGGATCACGGCTGAGTAAGAACAGCCCATAACCAAAACAGGAAACGAGCAACAGTGCCAATAAGCCACTACGCCAAGGTTTACGACGTGGAGCTGTTTTTTTCGGGGTCGGCTTTTTCGGACTACGACCGCGCCTTACATAATCTTTATTAGCCACAGAGAATTCAAAAGTTGATGGTTTGTGCCAATGTTAATGCAGTTTCCAACGACTTAATAGTGTTGAAAGAGTTGCAGCGCATCAAAAGTGCGCTGCATGTGGTTAGCTCAAGCGAGGAGGTGCTGCGCTTTCTCGAATCACTAACTTGGTTTCTAATAGTCGAGAACCTGCGCCAACCTCTTGACCGCGAAGAAGATCGAGCATCATGAGCATCGCTTGACGCCCTATCTCATAGCGCGGCTGTGAGATGGTCGTTAACGGTGGATCGCAGTAGAGCGCAAATTGAATATCATCAAATCCCACCACTGAAATATCTTGTGGAACGCGTAAACCCAATTTTTTGGCTTCCTTAATGACACCGATAGCCATACTGTCATTATGACTAAAAATGGCTGTGGGTGGCTCAGATAACGCCAATAATTGGCGCAGTGCTTTAGCCCCAGCTTCAAAAGTAAAATCACCATAAGTGCAATAATTAGGGTTCATGGTAATTCCTGCACGGCGTAAGGCTTGTTGATAACCTTGATGGCGGAACTTACACAGCGTGGCCTCTGCTGGCCCCGATATTTGCGCGATGCGTTTGTGCCCGAGCTGCGTCAAATAGTTCACCGCTTCAAACGCTGAAGTAAGGTTATCAATATGTACCGTCGGCAACTCAAGTTCTGGCGCAAATTCACATGCCATGACCATAGGTGGCAGGTTTTTTTGCTCCGGCTTACTAACATCAAACGGCAAATCCGTTCCCAGCAACAACATGCCATCGGCCTGCTTAGTAAATACGAGGTTAACTAACGAACTTTCTCGCTTTTTCTGCTGACCACTATCACCCAACAGTACTAAATAACCATGTTCCATCGCCGCATCTTCGATACCACGAATGATCTCTGTGAAGTAAGGGTCACAAATATCAGGCACGATAGCGACAATGGTTTTAGATTCATTACGGCGTAAGTTGCGAGCGAGAGAATTTGGTGAGTAACCAGCTTCCAAAACAGCATCTTCGACACGCTTTCGCGTTGAAGATGATACTTTTTCAGGGTTCATCAACGCCCTAGATACCGTGGCGGTTGATACACCTGCAAGCTGGGCAACATCCTTCATTGTCGCCATAGAAATTAACCTCTTTAAAAGTTGTTACTGGGCTGAAATCACCCGTTGTTATGTTTATAAAATCCGGTTGTAAAATCTGGTTATCCATTTTGAACGCTGAGCTGTTATTCACAGCGGATATATGAGTGATAGTCTATTCATTTCCACCCAGAAAGTTACGGTCAGATTAACAAATTTTACATAATAAGCGTGAAGCCACTCACATTAGAGAGGATTAAATAGGCTGACAAAAATAACAGTAACCGTTTTAGCATTCGATTGCTTCAATATGTTACATCTCATTTCATCGAAAACGCTACTGAGGTTTAACTGAGATCTTGCGGTTCAATATCTAACGACCAGCGAATTTTCTTGGCTAATGGTAACAGTCCAATCGCAGGCTTAGCACTCATCAATAGTTTTTGCATTTTGGAGCGATGTTGAGTTTGCAGTAATAACTGCCAGCGATATTTGCCCGCTCTTTTCGCCAATGGTGCTGGGGTTGGCCCTAATACTAAGCACGAATCATCAAATAACGGATGCGCTTCTAACGTATGCCTAATTTGGCGTAAAAACTCTTCCACCATCGAAGCTTGATTGGATTCCGCTTTAAACAGAGTGAGATAGGTGTAAGGCGGCAACATCGCTATTTTCCGCTCTTCTAACGCGGTTTCTGCAAAATGACGATAATCCTTTTGCAACAATGCTTGCAGCAAACTGTGTTCCGGGTGATGCGTTTGTAAAATGACTTCGCCGGGTTTACTAGCGCGCCCTGCTCGACCTGCCACTTGAGTAAATAGCTGCGCCAAGCGTTCGGCGGCGCGAAAATCACTGCTGTATAGCGAACCATCCACATCCAATAACGCCACTAAAGTCACATCGGGGAAATGGTGCCCTTTAGCGAGCATCTGCGTGCCAATTAAAATCTGATACTCACCTTGGCGAATCGATGATAACGCACTTTCTAAACTGCCTTTACGACGCGTACTATCGCGATCAATACGCACCGTTTTATATTCGGGGAAAAGCTGCGCCAGTTGCGCTTCAAGTTGCTCAGTACCTACCCCAACCGTAACCAACTGAGTGGAACCACAACCTTGACACTGATGAACCACCGGACGTTGCGAGCCGCAATGGTGACAACGCATGTCACTGCTGTATTGGTGAAAGGTATAGTACGCATCGCAACGTTTGCACTCGGCAATCCAACCGCATTCATGGCACATCAGCGCGGGCGAGAATCCGCGCCGATTGAGAAACAGCATCACTTGGTTACCAGCGCTGAGGTGTTTTCTCATCTCAGCAATCAGCGGCGCTGATAAACCACTCTCTAAAAACAGGCCTTTCACATCCAACACTTTGTTTTTAGTGGGAACCGCTACGCCCGCACGCTGAGTTAAGCTTAAGTGATGATATTTGCCACTCAATGCATTATGCAACGTTTCTAATGCTGGAGTGGCAGAACCAAGCACAATCGGGATCTGCTCAAGGTTTGCACGCATTACCGCAACATCTCTTGCATGGTAGCGTAGGCTATCTTGCTGTTTATACGAAGCGTCGTGCTCTTCATCAACAATGATGATACCTAGGTCTGCAAAAGGCGTTAGCAGCGCTGAGCGAGTACCAATGATAATGCCCGCAATATTATCACGCGCCGCTAACCACGCGTTGAGGCGCTCGGTTTCATTGAGCCCCGAGTGGACCACGGCAACTGGCACATTAAATCGCTTACGAAAGCGGTTAATGGTTTGTGGTGTTAGACCAATCTCAGGCACCAGTACCAATGCCTGACGTCCTTTTTCTAAAACGGGCTTGATTAAGTTTAGATAAACTTCGGTTTTCCCTGAACCGGTGACCCCTTCAAGTAAATAGCATGCAAAATGGTGATGGCTATTAATTGAAGCAATCGCGATCGCTTGTTCTTGGTTGAGCTTGGGCTTTTCCACATCCGCTTCAACATTTTGCGGCCAAGCCGTCAGTGTCGGCCGTTTTTCCAGTGATTCTATCCAGCCTTTCTCTTGTAAGGTTTTGAGTACGCTGCTACCTACCCCTTCATCAATAAACAGTTGATGGGGCACAGCGCCAGACTCAAGCATCGTCATCACTTTGGCTTGCTTTACCGCTCGCCCAAATCCTTGCATGAGTTGATCGCGCCCACTGGGCGTCAGTTGCCACTCCACTAAGGTCGAAAAATCGGCCGCTTTCCCTTTGCGTAATGCGCCAGGCAAGGCATTAAATAGCGTGTCTCCTAATGGGTATTGATAAAATTGGCTACACCACAACAGCAATTGATAGAGTTTCTCTGGCCAGACTGGCTGGCTATCGAGCACCGCTTTTAGCGGCTTTAATTGATCGACTGAAAACTCAGATTCACTGACTATAGCGGTGACGATACCCACCAGAGTTTGCCGACCAAATGGCACCGACACTCGTCCACCAACAATCGGAAACAGATGACTTGGGATCTGATAATCAAACTGCTTATCCAATGGGACAGGTAAGGCAACGCGTGCAATGGTGGGGCGCATAATCGACCGTTCGTTCTACAAAAAATGTGAAAAGACAGTCTACTGGATGCGTCACCGAAATTCGAGCTTCGTCATTGGACAAAAATGTGGCGAAAATAGCGGCGAAATGGCTTGATCCACTGAAGAGGATTCATTAATATATCGCGCCTTGATGATATGGCTTCTTGCTTGATGTTAAGCAGTCAGCGGTATCAACATTTTTTTATTAACTACGTGTGGTGTCCGGCTTCGATTCGGATAGCGACGCGGCCCAATTTGAGGTTATCCCATGAAAGCTGGTATCCATCCAGAGTACAAAGCAGTTAGCGCGACTTGTTCTTGCGGCAACTCTTTCGAGTTCAGCTCAACGCTAGGCAAAGATTCTATCCACCTAGACGTGTGTGACAAATGTCACCCATTCTACAC
>NZ_CAWNIB010000002.1:0-13223 GCF_963874405.1 Vibrio sp. V08_P9A1T1 | reverse complement strand
CCTGATAAGAGTGGACTGTTTAAAATTACCTAACACAACAAAAGTAAAATTACATCTACCGACTACATTGCAGATTCCTCCAAGCTTTCCTATCTTTAGTTATGAGCTCTAGGCGTTGCATAACAACTTCTTACATAACGTCATAGCTTTCGTCAGTGTTTTATGGCTAAAGGATAATAAATCATGCTCCTCATTAGGCTGGTACGTGTTTACGTGCCCTTAGTGCTATTGTCGATAGTTGCTCTTATGCCACAGCCAACACATTTTGGTGTTTGGGCTCTATTATTTGTTACTTTTGCTAGTGTTAGCTATGCAATTTGGAATTACGAATCCTTCATTTCCCAAGTCAAAGCTCAAAAAAAGACGATTGAACACCTTTCTCAAACACAAGAGATCCAACTGGATGGATATCATTCTTTAGAGCCTCTCTTTGCTCAATCTCTGCCAGTGTGGTCTCGTCATATTGATTTAGCCAATGTGCAACTTACCGATTCTGTTACTCAACTGAGCCAGCAATTTGGTGATCTTGTCACGCAGCTTTCACAAGCACTCTCCTTCTCGCAAGGTTCAACCTTAAAAGATGAGCGCAATTTAATGAGCGAAATTGAGCGTTGTCGAGCCATGCTTTCTAAAGCGGTTGATGAGCTTAGAGAAAGCCAAAAGACAAGAGAGCATATGCTTGATGAAATGCGCAGCCTTGATCAATACACAGTCGATTTAAAAAAAATGGCAACCGATGTGGTGGGCATTGCTGAAAAAACCAACTTATTAGCACTTAATGCTGCCATTGAGTCAGCCAGAGCAGGAGAGGCAGGTCGAGGTTTTGCAGTGGTGGCCGATGAAGTGCGTAACCTTTCACAGCGTTCAAGGGAGATCGCTAGCAGCATGACGGAGAAAGTGAACGTTGTCAGTGATGCGATTAATACTACATTTAAGACGGCTGAAATGGCTATTGCGGCTGAGAGTGAACAAATGGAACAAACCGAGCAGCGTATCGATTATGTCATTAACCACTTCCAAGATATGGCACAAACCTTACAGCAACAGTCTGAGCGGTTAAAAGAAGATGCATTTTCGGTGAAGGAAACAATCAGTAGTGTGATTGTGAAATTGCAATTTCAAGACCGAGTAAGCCAAATATTAGAGCAAATCAGCACCAATCTCAAAGAACTCAGTGACTCATTAGAGCTGCTCAAACAAGACAGCAATCATGCGATCGCGGGCGAATTATCCCCGCAAAAATGGCTGGAAAAAATGACCAAGAACTACACCATGATAGAACAACATGAAAGCCACAAAGGCAAGGTTACTGAGGTGAAAAGCAAGGTGACTAGCACGGACATTACTTTCTTTTGAGAACCGTAAATGAATAAATGAGGAACTCTGTGATGAACAAAACGGTACTTGTTGTAGATGATTCGGCTTCAATTCGGCAGGTTGTGAGTATGACCTTAAAAGGAGCAGGCTATCAGACGATCGAAGCTCATGATGGTAAAGATGCATTATCCAAATTGGCCGGGAATCGTGTTCATTTGGTCATCAGCGACGTAAATATGCCGAATATGGATGGCATTACCTTACTTAAAGAGCTGAAGCAAAGGCCAGACACAAAATTTACGCCGGTGATTATGCTCACAACTGAATCTGAGGCATCGAAGAAAGAACAGGGTCGTGCTGCGGGTGCGAAAGCTTGGGTTGTAAAACCCTTTGCACCTGAACAGATGCTTGCCGCCGTAGCAAAACTGATCCAAGCCTAAGGGGGGATTATGCTGACTCCACACCAAACCGATGAGCAATTAATGTTAAAACTTGACGGTGAACTGACGATTTATGAGGCTCGAAATTTGTTTGAGCAGCTGACCCCTTTTGTGTCTCATAGCGAGAAGATCGCCATTGAACTTTCCCAAGTCACTGCTCTGGACAGCAGTTGCGTACAAGTATTAATGGCATTTAAAAAAGCAAGAATAGAACAGGGATGTGAACTGATTCATCACAGTGAAGTCGTGGTGGATGTGCTGGGTAAACTGGGGCTAGTGGGATGGTTTCATGACCCTATCGTTCTTTCGAGTTCACAATAAGACAAAGTGACAAGCTAATGACGAAGCCCCAGGGAGATACTATGGACGAAATGATGGCTGCGGCGCTCCAAACTTATTTTAATGAGAGTAGGGAGTTGCTTGAAGGGATGGAATCTGACCTTCTTGAACTGGATAGCGGGAATCTTGATGGCTTAAATGAGCGATTAAACGCAATTTTCCGAGCAGCGCATACTGTAAAAGGCTCAGCAGGGATATTTAACTTAAATGAGATCGTTCGTTTTACTCATAAAGTAGAAAGCTTGCTTGATTTATTGCGCTCAGAACAACTTAAGTTGCATGAAAAGCATATTTCCTTGTTGCTTGAGTGCCGCGATCACATGGTGAGCTTGATTGATGATGCTCAAACGGGGCAAGAGTCATCAGAAGATGACGTTACCGGACAGCGCTTAGGAGCCCGATTGTCTGAGTTTTTAGGTCAATCTGAACCAGAAAGTCATTCACCAACCACGGAATCTGAACCTGATCACACCGCACTCGACAATTTCTGCTGGCATATCTCTTTAACTTTCCCGCTTCATGCATTCCAAGATGGTATGGATCCGCTCTCTTTTCTTTCTTATTTAACTACGCTGGGAGAGGTTATTTATATCGAGGCGGTCGACCGAAAATTACCTGATTGGCACAACTTTGATCCGGAATGTTGTTATTTGGGTTTTGAACTGCGTTTCTATTCGCCGGCATCTAAACAACAAATCGAAGACGTGTTTGAATTCATTCGTGAAGAAGGTGACGTTCGCATCTTTCCACCCAGTGCCAAAGTGGGTGACTTCATTGATCACATTCAATCAATGCCCGATGAAAATTATAGAATTGGCGAAATATTAGTTCGTTGTGGCGCGCTCACTGAGACTGAATTGAAGCGTGCATTGCAGCAACAAAGTGAGCGGCGAGAAGCGAGTTCGGACGCGATACCCATAGGCGAAATTATCACTCAGGCTGATGCTCAATTAGCACCCGTACTCAATGCGGCGGTCGATAAACAAAGTAAAGCTCGAGAGGCGCTAACCAAAGAGCAAAAAAGCTTGCGAGTGGATGCTGAAAAGTTAGATACCTTAATTAATTTAGTCGGGGAATTGGTCACCGCAGGTGCCGGCAGTGCATTACAGGCGGAGCTAATTGGCGAAAATGTAATGATTGAATCTGTTGCACGGCTCAATGGCCTTCTCGAAGAAGTCAGAGACGCGGCACTGCAGCTTAGAATGGTGGCTATCGGTGCGACATTTGCCCGTTTTCAACGCGTTGTTCGTGATATGGCGAAGGAGCTAAACAAAAGTATCCATCTTACGATTACCGGTGCGGATACCGAATTAGATAAATCAGTGATTGAAAAAATTGGCGATCCTTTAATGCATTTAGTGCGCAATGCGATTGACCACGGCATTGAAACAGAGGAAGAGCGTGTCGCAAATGGTAAACCTTCTCACGGCACCATCACGCTCAATGCTTACCATGACTCAGGCAATATAGTGATCGATGTGAGCGATGACGGAAAAGGGCTCAACAGCGAAAAATTGCGCGCAAAAGCGATTGAAAAAGGGCTACTTGATGAAAACCAACTCGTGAGCGATGACGAGATTTTTCAGCTCATTTTTGAGCCCGGCTTTTCAACGGCCCAGCAGGTTTCCAATATTTCAGGACGTGGTGTCGGTATGGACGTAGTGAAGCGAAATATTACTGATTTGCGAGGTCGAGTAGAGATTCACAGCCTACTTAATCGAGGAACAACTATCCGGATTGTATTGCCGCTCACACTCGCGATCATTGATGGTTTCCTAATTGAAGTGAGTAGCGAAACCTTCGTTGTGCCATTGGATGCCGTTCAAGAATGCGTCGAACTTGATGACCAGTGGCTCAAAGATGGGCAAGGCAAACCTTATATTAATCTCAGGGGACAAGTGCTGCCTTTAATTGATTTAAGAGTGCAATTTAACCTCACTGCGCGTCGCTCAAAACGCCAAAATGTGGTGGTGGTCAGTAGTGCGGGGCAAAGTGCTGGTTTGATCGTGGATAATTTGTTGGGGGAATTACAAACCGTAATTAAGCCACTTGGGCCGATTTTTTCACGGGTTAAAGGAATCAGCGGTTCGACTATTTTGGGCAGCGGGGATATTGCTCTTATCTTAGATATCGCCAGTTTATCGCAACATATTATGAAGGAAGAGTCGAAGCATCGCTTATTGGCAATGCACTAACTTGGCTCAATTACATCGTCAGAAAGGAATAGGCTATGTTTAAAAATATTTCAGTTAAATTCAAACTAAGTATGCTAGTTGGCATCTTAAGTTTGTTACTCATTGTAGTCGGATCACTCGGGCTTTATGGCATGCAAAAAACACTGCATGGGCTAGAAACGGTCTACTATGACCGAACCGTACCAGCACTGTCTATCGGTGACATTAAATCTCGTCTTCTGAGCAATCGTATAGCGCTGGCTTTCTCACAACTGTACCCAGAAGCGGATATTATTCGTGCTCAGATTGAGACGGTTGAGAACCACCTCAAAGTGATTGATGACAAATGGGGCAAATACAAGTTAACTAAATTAACCAAGGAGGAGGCTGAATTAGCAACACAATTTGAAGAACAAAATAAAGCCTTTGTTGAGCAAGCTCTACAGCCCACCATTGATGCTTTGCGACGTTTGGATATTGATGAAGCGACTCGCCTTGCGGTTGATAAAGTACGCCCACTCTATGCACCCGTTGAAAAAACAGTAAATGCATTAATTCAGCTGCAATCTAATGAAGCGCAGAATGTTTATAACCATGAGGTTGAGCTTTATGACAACCTACAAATGATAGCCATTGGATCAATTATATTGGGGCTACTGTTTGGTATTGGATTTGCGGTTACCTTGATCCGTGGGATCTGTAATCCTTTAGAGCAAGCAGTGTCGCTGGCTAACCGACTCGCTGTGGGTGATTTAACAGGTAAAATTGAAGCGACGTCAGGCGATGAATTGGGTCGCTTGCTTGAAGCCATGCAAAAAATGGTGGCCAAGTTGTCAGACATCGTAGGTGAAGTGAATAGCTCAAGTAATGCATTGGCTTCGGCATCCGAAGAAGTTTCAGCTACCGCTCAGAACTTAAGTCAAGGTGCGAGCGAACAAGCGGCCAGTGTTGAACAGACTACCTCGTCGGTAGAGCAGATGTCAGCCTCAATCGCGCAAAACACTGAAAATGCGAAAGTGACTGATAGCATGGCAGGTAAAGCGGCTAAAGAAGCGAAAGAAGGTGGAGAAGCGGTAGCTAAAACCGTGTTAGCGATGAAATCGATAGCTGAGAAAATTGGTATTATTGATGATATCGCTTATCAAACTAACTTACTTGCGCTCAACGCCGCAATCGAAGCTGCTAGAGCTGGCGAGCATGGTAAAGGTTTTGCAGTGGTGGCTGCCGAAGTCCGAAAATTGGCAGAGCGCAGTCAGGTTGCTTCTCAAGAAATTGGTGAGGTCGCTAAAAATAGCGTTGGTTTAGCGGAACAAGCCGGAAAACTACTGGATGAAATGGTGCCTTCTATTCAAAGAACATCCGATTTAGTACAAGAGATCAACGCAGCTTCAATGGAACAAGCGACCGGAGCAACACAAATTAACCAAGCGATGGAACAGCTCAACAGTATCACGCAACAAAGTGCTTCCGCATCAGAAGAGCTTGCGTCGACCTCTGAAGAGATGAGTAGCCAAGCACAGCAGCTCCAGCAACTAATGACCTTCTTCAAAACAGAAAATAATCGCCGTGAAGCAGCAAATAAATCTTCAGTTCACCACGAGCAACAACGTCCTAAACAGAAAAAGGATGTTGAGTTTGTCTCTATGGACGATGAACCTGAGTATGTGCGCTTTTAGTGGCTGGAGGTGAATGTGGCTAATCTTATCCCGGTTGAGGCTAACTCGATGATATTGGCTAAGTCCAATACAGAATTAGCACAAGATCAACAGTACTTAACATTTCAGCTCAATGGTGAAATGTACGCCTTTGCGATTTTGCATGTTAAGGAAATATTAGAGTATGGCAAAGTAACTCAGGTGCCAATGATGCCTGACTACATTCAAGGCATTATTAACTTGCGTGGTGAAGTGGTACCTGTCGTCAACCTAGCTCGGCGTTTTTATCTTAAACCGCAAGAAGTGAATAAAAAGACTTGTGTTGTCATTATCGAAGTGACGAATGAAGAACAGCGTCAAGACCTAGGTGTTATGGTTGACAGTGTTTCTGAAGTCATTGAAATATCAAGTAAGTTTATGAGGCCTGCCCCTAATTTTGGTACCAAGATCCGGACCGAATTTATTTGTGGTATGGCTCAATTCGATGAAGAGTTTGTCATTATTTTAGCGGAGGATAAAGTCCTATCTGTTGAAGAGTTGGCCATGATGGAACAGGTCAAAGAGCAGAATGAACTTGCAAGTTAAGCACAAATCTCAGCAACTTGGGAATTCAGCCATGGAGCAAATGTCCATCATCAGTGATGCAGACTTTGAGTTGTATCGTGGCTGGATATATCAATCTGCAGGTATCGCACTAACACCCAGTAAGAAAGCGTTGGTGGTTGGGCGTTTAAGCGGGCGCTTAAGAGAGCTCGGTATAAGTTCATATCGGGACTATTTTGAGTATTTGACGAAATTTAGCGATCAGCAAGTACGTAAACTTGAACAGCAACGAGCCATCAATTTGCTGACCACCAATGAAACGTACTTTTTCAGAGAAGAGGCCCATTTTGCTTATATCCAGCACCATCTCTTCACTGTATGGGGGAAAAAACAGATCCGTTGCTGGAGCGCAGCAAGCTCGACAGGTGAAGAGGCTTATTCTCTGGCAATGTTATTAGACAGCCGTTACCAAGGAGAATGGCAAATAGTTGGTACCGATATCAATAGTCAAGTGTTGCAAATTGCATCACAAGGTATTTATCCGATGCTACGCCATGAACATATACCGAAAGCCTATCTCAAAACGTATTGCCGAAAAGGCATTGATACCAAGCATGACACATTGAAAATCGTTAATTCATTAAGGAAAAAAGTGAAATTCGGATTAGCGAACTTACAAAATCAGTTGGATGAACTTGGTCACTTTGATCTTATTTTTTTACGCAATGTGATGATTTATTTTGATCAAAATACCAAACAAAGAGTCATCAGTAACGTTACGAACCGATTAAAAAATGGCGGTATTTTATTAATAGGCCACTCAGAAACATTAAACGGACTCAACTGCGATGACTTGCAATTACTGCAGCCGTCTATCTATCAAAAACGAGGGATTTGTGATTAATGGCGAACGAATTTTTATCTAAAACAGAGGCTCTGAACTTGATGCCTGGTGAGATATTTTTTGGTCATCACAGAGGTTGGATTCATACGCTGCTGGGTTCGTGCGTTGCCATTACGTTATGGCATCCAAAAACGCAGTTAGTGGGTATGTGCCATTATCTGTTGAGCCAGCGATCCGCCCTAGGTGAAGAGGCCAAACAACCTGAAGGCTATTATGCTAGCGATGTTGTGGCGTATTTTTCCCTTCAGTGCCGACGACATCAAATCAATCCTAAGGAATGTGTTGTTAAAGTATTTGGAGGTAGCACGATGTTTGCAGGTCACTACAGCAAAGTCGCTTCGATAAATGTTGCACAACAAAATGTGCGACTGGGTATGCAGTTACTGAAAGAGCACGGTTTTCAAGTAAGCCGCAATGATGTGGGTGGAAAGCGTTATCGTAAAGTATTTTTTGATGTCCAAAATGGTGATGTTTGGGTTCAATATGGGCGATCTTCTGCAAGAGAGGTAGCTTATTAATCAGCCATTGAGTGTCGACTTATAGAGGCATTACATGAAAAAAATAAAAGTATTAATCGTGGATGACTCCGCGGTTGTTCGGCAAGTGATCAGCGCTTTGTTGAGTAATGAACCTGATATTGAAGTGCTTACTCCTGCTTCTGATCCCATATTCGCTCAAAAAAAAATGGCTGTTCAATGGCCAGATGTGATTATTTTAGATGTAGAAATGCCTCGTATGGATGGTATTACGTTTCTTAAGCAACTGATGGCGGAGCATCCGACGCCAGTCATCATTTGTTCTACACTGACGGAACGTGGCGCGGAAGTGACTATGCAAGCATTGCAAGCGGGTGCGTTGACGATTATCACTAAACCCAAAGCAGGGTTGAAAGATTTTCTACAAGAAAGTCGGCAGGAAATGTTAAGTGCGGTGCGCGCCGCTGCACAAGCAAAGCTAGAAAATATTGTTAAACCCAAACCTCATGTACTAAAGAAAGTACAGCAAACAATGCCGAATCCGAATTACTCGACATTAACATTGAAAACCACACAAAAAGTGGTCGTGATCGGCACATCTACAGGTGGGACACAAGCTTTAGAAGCGATCTTAACAGCATTGCCTGCAGTCTCTCCGGGGATTGTTATCGTGCAACATATGCCCGAAAAATTTACCGCGATGTTTGCTGACCGGCTCAATGGGCTTTGTCAAATAGAGGTCAGGGAAGCAAAGAATGGCGACCGAGTTCTTCCGGGGTTGGCATTGATCGCTCCAGGTGGCCGTCACATGCAACTGAATCGAAGTGGTGCACATTATCAAGTCGAAATCAAAGATGGCCCCGCAGTTAACAGGCATAAACCATCAGTCGATGTACTTTTTCGCTCAGCGGCAAAACATGTAGGCCCTAACGCTGTCGGTTTTATTTTGACGGGAATGGGAGATGATGGCGCACGAGGTTTGCATGAGTTGAAAGAGAGCGGTGCCTATACAGTTGCACAAGATGAAGCAAGCTGTATCGTTTTTGGTATGCCCAAAGAGGCAATCGAACGTGGTGGTGCTTGTTCGGTGCTACCACTCAATCAAATAGCGCAGGAAATATTGCAACGAGCTTCATCGAGGCACTTGTAGATTAGATCTTCATTTATTTTTAGTTGAAACCGACTTGTTGAGGTGATCCCAACAAGTCGTAGCAGCTACTTTTTTAAGCCAATTTGAGATTCGATGGCTTCGGTTTCTATTTCAGGATGTTCGGCGAGCTTTTCTGAAGCCCATTGATTGATATGCTTCAAAATAGCCGACACGGCATGTTTTTTTGTTGCTTGCTCATTTTCTGCCACATCTAACGCTTGTTTAGGCTTTAAGCCAGTAGCATCTTCTGCGATATGAAGCCAATCAGGATGCCAGTAGTAAGGTTGACCAGAAGGAGTCATCCAGCCATGAACACCGTTTGTTTCACCATTGTACTGCAAATTATCTACATCATTTTTTTTCATATAAGTTCTCGCCATGGATCGATCTGAATACGTGGTTAATGTAACTCGGTTGCATAGCACAATAGAGTGAACATGATCATGTAATTGAACTAAATGTAACAAAGGAAGATGAAATTGAGGTGATTTTGATCTCATGTTTATTTGAAATTCATTCTATTGTTATTGAGAGTGAACACTGATTGCTGGGGAAATAAAAAAACCACCGGGTTTAACGTCGGTGGTTTTTACAAAAATCGTGTTTGATTTTTAGAAGTTTGCAGAGCGTGGTGTACGTGGAAAAGGAATTACATCACGCACGTTGCCCATACCAGTCACGTAGGATACTAAGCGCTCAAAGCCAAGGCCGAAACCCGCGTGCGGTACAGTACCGTAGCGACGTAAGTCGCGATACCAACTCATGTGTTCAGGATCTATGCCCATTTCAATCATACGCGCATCAAGAACATCTAAACGTTCTTCACGTTGAGAGCCACCGATGATTTCACCAATACCTGGGGCAAGAACATCCATTGCAGCGACAGTTTTACCATCGTCGTTTAGACGCATGTAAAATGCTTTAATGTCTTTAGGGTAGTTCTTGACGATCACAGGCGCTTTGAAGTGCTCTTCAGCAAGGAAGCGTTCGTGTTCAGAAGAAAGATCAATGCCCCATTCAACATCAAATTCAAACTTACGGCCTGAATCGATTAGGATCTTCACAGCATCGGTATAGTCTACTTGCGCAAAATCTGAATTAACGAACTGCTCAAGGCGAGTAATTGCCTCTTTGTCGATACGCGAAGCAAAAAACTCAAGGTCATCACGACGTTCTTCAAGAACGGCTTTGAAGACATACTTCAGCATATCTTCAGCCAGTTTCGCGACATCGTTTAGATCAGCAAACGCGACTTCTGGCTCTACCATCCAAAATTCTGCAAGGTGGCGGCTCGTGTTTGAATTTTCAGCACGGAACGTTGGGCCAAAAGTGTACACTTTGCTTAATGCACAAGCATACGCTTCGGCATTTAACTGTCCTGAAACTGTAAGAAATGTCTCTTTGCCGAAGAAGTCTTCATTGAAATCGACATTGCCTTGCTCAGTACGAGGAAGGTTAGCGAAATCCAGCGTTGAAACACGGAACATCTCACCCGCACCTTCTGCATCAGAAGCGGTAATCAGCGGCGCTGACATCCAGAAATAACCTTGCTCGTGGTAAAAGCGGTGGATGGCTTGAGAAAGGGAGTTGCGTACACGAGCCACTGCGCCAATCACGTTGGTACGTGGGCGAAGATGCGCCACTTCACGAAGATATTCAATTGAATGGCGAGTTTTTGCCATTGGGTAGGTTTCAGCATCTTCAACCCAGCCAACAACCTTCACCTCAGTTGCTGCAAGTTCAAATGCTTGACCAGAAGCAGGGGACTCAACAATCTTACCTGTTACTTCGACAGAGCAGCCAGTAGTGAGCTTTAGCACTTCGTCATTGTAATTATTCAGATTATTAGGGACCACGGCCTGAATCGGGTCGAAACAAGAGCCGTCATAAATGGCAAGAAAAGAGATTCCAGCTTTGGAATCACGACGAGAACGAATCCAGCCTCGGACAGTCACTTCACTGTCAACGGCTAGCTTACCGCTCAATACGTCTGTTACAGGCGCGTAAGTCATGTTTGATATAGTCTCCATTGAGGTAAAAATTCAACCCAATGTTCAAAGGTATTCTCACTCTATAAAGTGGACAAAAAACAAGCGAAACATTGGGTTGCTTATTACTTTTTAATTCAATGGCACATATTACCTGTCAATTCGTTCGCATCAACCTTTATTGTCGATTCGTGGCCGAATTCTTAGCAGAAAGCGTAAATTGATTCATCAATGTTTCTAAGCGCTGCGATAGCTGTTTTAAATTGACGCTGATTTCTCGGGTTTGCGTTGCCGATTGAGACGTATCATCAGCATGTCGAGTAATGACTTCGATCTTCCCTTGAATTTCTTGGCTGACTTGTGTGGTCGTTCGTGTTTGATCTTGAATATTGTTTGCATGATCAAGCACCTGCTGCATCTCTTGTACGGCATTACTCATTGCGGAAGATAAAACTTCGACTTCATTTGAACGTTGATGCGCATGTGAGCAGACCAAATCAACTGAGGCGAGCGATGTTTCACTGTCACGTTGGAATTGAGCTATGATTTTCTCAATGTTTCCAGTCGCTTCTGCCGTTCGTGAGGCGAGTTTTCGCACTTCATCGGCCACGACCGCAAAGCCTCTCCCTTGTTCACCCGCTCGTGCTGCTTCAATCGCCGCGTTTAAAGCCAGCAAATTAGTTTGTTCGGCGATACTTTTAATCGTTTCAAGAATGGAGGAAACCAGCCCTGTCTGATTATTAAGTTCAGAAATTTTATCTTTCACGGACTCGATATCGCTTACCAAACCTTTGATATCTGCGCTAGCTGTATGTGCTTGCTGTGCACTTTGTTGAGCGACATTAGCGGTATGTTTGATAAGCTTTGATGCATCAACGGTAGCTTGATTAACCGTCTGTTGTTGAGATTGCATCTCTTCAATATTGAGCTGGACGTCAGAGGTTTCACGCTGCTGATTTTTTGCCGCTTGGTTGGTTGTTTGTGCTACGTCTGTTAGCTGGTTTGCTGAATCGGCAAGCGAATGAGAGGTCTCTTGCACTTTTGCCAAACTGTCCGAAACCGTATCCATTAAAGAGTTGATGGAGACCGCGAGTTGTCCGAGTTCATCTTTTTTGGTGCTGATAAGTCGTTTTGATAAATCTTTGCTCTTACTGATTTCACACATGAATCGTGACGTATGCTGGATAGGGCGAACAATCATCTTGCGGATCAAAAAAAGCGTGATCATAAATCCGATAAAGGCAATGGAAGCCATAATAATAACGGCAATGACAGTGTGAGTACTGATCATTTGGTTTACATGGCTCAGGTTATATTCAAGACGAATAGCTCCTAAAACGGTTCCTTCTTCCGCCATATGACAAGATACGCAGTTTGTGCCTCGGTAATCTAGGCTTGATTTCATCGGTAAGGCGACGACTAATCCTTTCCCCCAGGAAGCATTGAATGGTTCAATGACGGTTTCCCCGGCCAGTGCGCGTTTATCTATCTCGTCCATTGGCTGTTGATTTTCTTTTCCAGGACCATAAAGTTTACTGACCGCCTCTGAACGTAATACTCGCACCTGTTCAATACCATCTTGCGCGAGTGCCTTTTGGCGTAAGGTCTCTTTCTGAGCCATGGTACCAGTCAACATCATCATATTGAGGCTATCAAAGTAGTTACTCGCTTTATCGTGTAACTGCTCGCTCAACACCGAATTGAGCAGGTCACGTTGTTGTATATATTGATAGCTGGTTGATACCGTTAATACAAAAGCAAAAACGGTGATGAGCGTAAGTAGCAATTTAGACGTAATTGTTGAGTTCATGATAATTTTATTATTATTGAGAGGGTGACAGTGTAAATATAGCGTTAATATGCACTAGTGCAAAAGTTGTAGTCTTTGGAGTGTGACCCTATACATACTATAGGTTTAACAAATGTGATGTGGCACGTCATGATTCCCTATTAATGCTTAAAATATCACTCAAAGGCGTGGGATTTGCCGTTGTATCACTGTGAAAAATTGTACGGTTTTATCTGTCTTACAATGCAAACAAAGCTGCTTAGAAACTTGTTTCGTGAGTCTATATTCCTTAGTATTGCCTCTCTTTTAAAAGCTTGAGAACCAAGATGAAAACAGAATTATACAAAGAGTTTATGTTTGAAGCCGCGCATCGTTTACCTCATGTACCTGCAGGGCATAAGTGCGGCCGTTTACATGGGCACTCTTTTTTAGTTCGTCTGTATGTAGA
>NZ_CAWNIB010000001.1:0-13236 GCF_963874405.1 Vibrio sp. V08_P9A1T1 | reverse complement strand
ACTCTAGTACGGTCTCGTGGCCTCGGATAGGTGTATAAGAGACAGCTCAATGCCCATGCGAGCCATAAGAGTAGCGGTGTACTGACGAGCATCACGGCAAGCAGTAGGCCGAACGGACGGTCAAATAGTTGCAATAAGAACGGGGGGGGCTCATTCCAGCGAATACCGACAAACATGAGTAGATCTTGCTTAGCAAGGGTAATTGGCAATGGACCTGAAATCATATAACGGCCATAGAGCTTCTGTTGTGGCTTATCAATGGATTCAATGCTGGTCACGAAATTTTGGAGTGCTTTAAACTTAAAGTCGGCTTGAGTTTTGGTGGTGAGGATTGTGCCATCTGGCGTTGTGATAAAGAATTGTGGAGTGCCGTTCTTCTCGCGCATGTGCCCTTCACCACGCTTGTTGCTGCTACTTTCTAAACGAAAGAGGATGCGTGTGAGTTCATGCTCATCTTTAAACATACTCTCTATTTTTTGTTTTAAGTGTGTAAGACGTTGGTATTCATCGCTAGGTATATCACGGGTTTTACGAGGATCAAGGTGCGGCAGTGCTAATACTGCGATCAGCACCAGCAGCATCGTAAACCAAAAAATGGCAAAAATTCTGCCATAAAGGCTGTTGATTTTAGGTAGGCGCATTAATCCTCCAGAATCATGAGGTAGCCACGACCACGCAGCGTTTTAATCCGTGATTTACCATCGACACGCTCAGGTAATTTCTTGCGTAAATTCGAGACGTGCATATCAATCGCGCGGTCAAAGGCCGCCAACCGTTTTCCTAGAACATCAAGGCTGAGCGCTTCTTTAGTTAAGGTTTCGCCTGGGTTTTGCACAAAATGAGTCAGCAAGGCAAATTCCGTGGTGGTAAGGTCCAGCAATTGCCCTTGGCAATAGGCTTCCTGCTTGCTGGGGTATACTTGAATATCTTGGCACTCAATGACTTCATTATGTTTGGTGCCATTGCTGGTTTGGGTTCGGCGCAAAATCGCGCGAATGCGTGCCAGCAGCTCTCGGTCACTGAAAGGCTTCGGTAAATAGTCATCCGCGCCGAGTTCTAGACCGATGACGCGATCGATCTCCTCTCCTTTGGCGGTGAGCATTAATACCGGGGTATGCCAGTTTTCACGTAACTTTTTCAGCGTTTCCATCCCATTAAGCTTAGGCATCATTACATCGAGTAAGACAAGATCAATGCGATCATGAATGGCCGCGAGCCCGCTCTCTCCATCATTCGCTTCAGAGACATCGAAGCCTTCATAGCTCAAGACTTCTTTTAGTAAGCTGGTGAGCTCAGTATCATCATCAATCAGAAGAATATGCGCCATGTGTCGCCTCGTCGTTGGGGAAGTTATGGGTACAGTTTACTGCGAAATAGGCAAGATATTCAGTGAGCAGTAAGCTCTTTACGATTCTTTACTCTTACTATACGTTGCTTTACCGTACAGGCCCTATTCTACACTCAAGCGCTGTGAATACAGCTTGTTAGAATCCATTTAGTGAAGGAATAGATGATGAAAATGGCAAAAAAATTAGTACTTGCGGCGGTGATACTTCCTCTGACTCTTAGCACAGCAAGCGTCTTTGCATTTGGTGGTAAAGAGCAACATAAAGGCCCAAATGATGAGTGTGGCGGTTTTGATCGCGGCATGATGCAGCAGCTTGATTTGACGTCTGATCAACAAGCAAAGTTGAAAGGAATGCGTGAGGCGAATCGCGAAGCGATGAAGGGTGAGCACAAAGGTCAACGCCAAGCGAAAATGAAAGCGCACCATGACAAAGTACAGGCTCTCGTGCTCGCCGAGAACTTTGATGCGGCAGCGGCAAATGAACTAGCCAAAGAGATGGTCGATCAACAGGTCGCTCACCGTGTCAAGATGCTAGAAAAACGTCATGACATGATGAGTGTGCTAACTCCGGAACAAAAAGCAAAACTGCAAACGCTACAACAAGATCGCATGCAGAAGTGCATGGAAAATGGTCCTAAGCACATGAAAAAAATAGCTAGTCATTGATAACCGCTAATAATTGATAATAGGCCTCGGGTGAGGCCTGTTCATTTTTGTGTCATATTCATTCTTAATTTGAGAAGGTATACTACCTGCTCATTCTCAAGCTGATTTTAGTGATATGAAACAAGAATACGCACGCCTTGTTACGCTTGCTGCCTGGACAGCAACCCTTGTAGCCTCATTGTTGCTGATAGTAAAAGTGATCGCTTGGTGGGTTACTGGCTCGGTCAGCCTACTCGCATCCTTGATTGATTCCTTACTTGATATTGCCGCTTCCGTGGTCAATTTAATTGTGGTGCGTTACGCACTGCAGCCCGCAGATAAAGAGCACGCCTTTGGTCATGGTAAGGCGGAATCGCTTGCGGCTCTTGCCCAAGCGATGTTCATTTCAGGCTCGGCCTGTTTTCTTATCCTCAATGGGGTTGACCGTTTTTTCCGCCCACACGAATTAACTTCTCCTGAATATGGCGTTTATGTCAGCCTGTTTGCAATGCTAGTGACTTTTGGCTTAGTGTTGTTCCAAAAGCATGTCGTGAAAAAAACGGGCAGCCAAGCCATTGCCGCGGATTCATTGCATTACCAAACCGATCTGTTCATGAATGCGGCGATTATGATCGCGCTTATATTGAGCTGGTTTGGCTTTAAACAGGCCGATGCCATCTTTGCGATCGGCATTGGCGTTTATATTCTTTACAGCGCTTTTCGTATGGTGCAAGAGGCCATTCAGACCTTATTGGATCGTAAGTTACCTGATGAGGAATTGAAGCAAATCCGCACAGAATGTCTTTCTGTGGCTGGTGTGTTGGGTGTGCATCAATTAAGAACTCGCATGTCTGGACCTGTAAGATTCATTCAATTACATCTGGAACTAGATGACAATATCCGCTTGATTGAGGCGCATCGCATTTCCGATGAGGTGGAAGATAAGCTACTCGAGGCTTTCCCGGGAGCTGATGTATTAATCCACCAAGATCCTTATTCTGTGGTGTTTGGACCAGAAAAAAAGCAAAAATCACAAGGGTGGTAGCGACAAAAACGCGCTTATTAACTATCTTTTTAAGAACAATAAATAAGCCTGATTCTGATATGAATCAACAAAGCATTAACTCAAAACTGTAATACTCTTACATAAGTAGCAAACTTACATAATTTCGTGCAAATAACAGTAGTATTCCTCTTTAGGAAAGGTAACATTATGCACAGATTAGAAAGATTTTGCTGTCGGTTTTATCGCTAACGGACAGCGTAAAAAATTAGTATTAAGTTCCCAAAAAATCGAGGGTGAGCATGATTAAGAAGATCGGTGTTTTGACTAGTGGCGGTGACGCACCTGGCATGAACGCAGCAATCCGTGGTGTTGTTCGTACGGCACTCGGTGCTGATTTGGAAGTATTTGGTATTTACGATGGCTACCTTGGTCTTTATGAAGATCGCATTAAAAAATTGGATCGTTCAAGCGTTTCTGACGTTATCAATAAAGGTGGTACTTTCCTAGGTTCTGCGCGTTTCCCTGAATTTCGTGAAGTCGCAGTACGTGAAAAAGCGATCGAAAACCTAAGAAAACATGGTATTGATGCTTTAGTTGTCATCGGCGGTGACGGTTCTTACATGGGTGCGAAAAAGCTGACCGAAATGGGTTTTCCATGCGTTGGTTTACCAGGCACGATTGATAACGACATTGCTGGTACCGATTACACCATTGGCTACTTAACGGCATTGAATACGGTTATCGATGCGATTGACCGCTTACGTGATACTTCCTCTTCTCATCAACGTATTTCTATTGTTGAAATTATGGGTCGTCATTGCGGTGATTTGACTCTGATGTCGGCGATTGCAGGCGGTTGTGAATACATCATCACCCCTGAAACTGGCCTGAATATGGAGCAACTGATTGCAAATGTTCAAGACGGTATTAAGAAAGGTAAGAAACACGCCATTATTGCACTGACTGAGTTGATGATGGATGCTAACCAACTGGCGAAAGAAATTGAAAAAGCAACGGGACGTGAAACTCGCGCTACCGTGCTGGGTCATATTCAACGCGGTGGTCGCCCGACGGCGTTTGACCGTGTTCTTGCGTCACGCATGGGTAATTTTGCGGTACATTTACTGCTTGATGGCCACGGTGGTCGTTGTGTTGGTATTCAGAAAGAGCAGTTGGTTCACCACGATATTATCGACGCAATTGAAAATATGAAGCGTCCAGTTCGCACTGATTTGTATAAAGTGGCTGAAGAGTTATTCTAATCACTTCTTCCATCTCGGTATAAAGTGATTAAGTAAAAAAGACCGCATTGCGGTCTTTTTTGTCTCTCTATGCTTTGTCGTTAAAATAAAACAGCAAAGCACTAGCGGATTACAAAATGATCGCGCGCACTTCTGGGTCTTTGCGCTCTAAGTAGTGAATTGATTTAATACGGCGAATGGTACGACAGCGGCCACGAATTAATAGCGTTTCTGTGGTGGCGATGTTGCCTTTGCGGGTAATACCTTCCAGCAGATCCCCTTTGGTGATACCAGTAGCTGAGAAAATGACGTTATCACTGCGGGCCATCTCTTCCATTTTCAGCACTACGCCAGCTTCGACACCCATTTCCGCGCAGCGAGCTAACTCTTTTGCACCGTAAATGCGGTTTTCTTCCGTATCGCCTTTGACTTCATGACGTGGTAGTAGACGGCCATGCATGTCACCATCTAGAGCTCGGATGACCGCGGCTGAAACCACTCCTTCAGGTGCACCGCCGATGCAGTACATCACGTCGACTTCACTATCAGGCATGCAAGTTAGGATCGAGGCGGCGACATCGCCATCTGGCACAGCAAACACGCGAACACCCATCTCTTGCATCTGCGCTATGGTGGCATCATGGCGAGGTTTCGCTAAGGTGATCACAACTAGAGTGTCTAATGATTTATTCAGCGCGGCGGCGACATTTTCTAAATTCTCTTTTAAAGGCTTATTGAGGTCAATGCACCCTTTAGCGCCGGGGCCAACCACCAATTTTTCCATGTACATATCAGGTGCTTTAAGGAAGCTGCCTTTTTCGCCAGCCGCCAAAACAGCCAATGCGTTTGACTGGCCCATTGCCGTCATGCGTGTACCTTCAATAGGATCCACTGCGATATCAACCGCATCGCCACCAAGGCCAACAAGCTCGCCAATGTAGAGCATTGGAGCATCGTCAATTTCGCCTTCACCGATTACAATTTCACCTTGGATGTCGGTTTTATTGAGTAGGTTGCGCATGACTTCTACCGCTGCGCCATCGGCCGCATTTTTATCGCCTCGGCCAAGCCATTTGTAACCTGCCAGTGCGGCACCTTCAGTGACTCGAGAGAATGCCATTGCTAAATCGCGTTTCATGCTAGCTCCAAAGAAAAGGGAATAGGAAATTTCGGCGGGAATTTTAGCATATCAAATAGTAAACGTTTGCTTTTTTAGTTCACAAGGGTTGCACTTGATCAAAGCTAGGCCTCAAATTGAGCAAATCCATGGTCAGATAAAGTGTTTTTCGGCCTAGGTTTGGCGCTTAAGTGAGTTGACGGTTAAGTTGAGCCGATTTTTTAGCCAAATAGCGAGAAAATTTGCATATAGTGAGTGTTTCTGAGCGCTGTGCTGAGTAGAATGAACCAATAAGTGAAATTTTGTTCACCTCAACCGAATAACTAAGGGTATGCACCATGTCTTTTGAAGTATTAGAACTACTAGAAGCAAAAATTCAAACCGCAGTTGACACCATCGCACTTCTACAAATGGAAGTGGAAGAGCTTAAAGAAGAGAAACAGCAGCTCGTGAATGAAGCGAATGAGCTAAAAGTAGCGCGTGAAGAGCTTGAGCAAAAAGCGCAACAAATGGAGCAAGAGCAGAATGCATGGCAAGATCGTATTCGTAGCTTACTTGGTAAAATGGACGACGTGGAATAATCTGCTCGCTTAAGTGATACCACAACGCCGACATCAAGTCGGCGTTACTTTTAATCAATCATCGCGTTTTATCACGAGCAACATTTACCAATAATAGCGTTATGAGTGCAGAGAAAGTTTATGCTTTCGGTCTTACGCCCAACGTATGGCACAATGCGTAAGTCATTTCAGCGCGATTGAGCGTATAGAAATGGAAGTCTTTGACGCCTTCACGGCTTAAAATGCGAACCATGTCAATTGCTTGGCTTGCACCCACGAGCTGGCGTGTGGTTGGGTCATCATCTAATCCATTAAATTGTTTCGCCATCCATCCGGGGACTTTAACGTTGTTTTGCGCGGCAAAGCGAGAAGCTTGTTTAAAGTTTGATACCGGTAGAATGCCCGGTACAATTTCAGCATCAATACCAGCAGCTACGCAGCGGTCGCGAAATCGTAAGTAGCTTTCAACATCAAAAAAGAATTGAGTAATTGCGCGGTTTGCACCTGCATCAATTTTGCGTTTTAGATTGACCAGATCGGATTGCGCGCTTTTCGCTTCAGGGTGGACTTCTGGAAATGCCGCGACAGAAATATCAAAATCATGGCGAGATTTGAGTAGAGTCACTAAGTCGGAAGCATACATTTCTGGTTTGCCGCCACCAGCGGGAATATCGCCACGCAGTGCAACTATGTTCTGGATGCCGTTGTGCCAGTAGTCATCGGCAATCTGAATAAGCTCATCGCGAGAGGCATCGATGCAAGTGAGGTGCGGTGCTGCAATAAGGCCAGTTTGATCTTTAATCTCTTTAATGATCGAATGGGTGCGGTCGCGCTCGCCAGAGTTTGCTCCGTAAGTCACAGAAACAAATTTAGGTTGCAGGGTTTTTAAACGGTGAACGGAATTCCACAATGTCTCTTCCATTTGCGCTGAGCTGGGTGGAAAAAACTCAAATGAGACATTGATATTATCTGATAGCTCAGCCACGTTCTGGTTGAGTGCATCAATATGACCGGCGTGCGTGTATCCCATTTTATTTCTCCCTGTGGCGTTCTTCCGCCAATCTATCATTCCTTTAGTTGACGTTTAGACGTCTATATGTCCACAGAATGTATTGAATAGCATTTAATGTCAACACTGTAATTATGAATATTATTCATGTTGATTGTGAGTGACCTTCAAGTCATGCTCAACCTCGGTATGCATGACCTAATATCATCCTTTCGCAGTTAAATTAAGGAGCCTAGTGGCCCCTTAATCTGGAATAAGCTGGAGTGTTACAGCAAGCTTGACAGCAAGTTGAGGTCCGATTGGATAGCTCCTGCTGTCACTTCTCTACCAGCGCCCGGGCCACGAATCACTAACGGGTTATCGCGATACCATTTACTCTCGATAGCAAAAATGTTGTCACAAGGTAAAAGGTTAGCCAAAGCGTGTTCACGCTCTAAAGCTTCAACCCCCACTGTTGCTTTGCCATTTTTCTCAAGCCTTGCGACATAGCGTAGCACTTTATCTTCACGTTGTGCTTTGGTTAGTCTCTCTGCTAATTTTTCACTCAGCAGTTGGCCTTTGTCTAAAAAGTCATCCAGTGAGAGGTGCTTGAGCTCATCAGGAACCAGTGATTCAACTTTGACATTTTCCGGTTCGATATGTAATCCCGCTTCACGGGCTAGGATCACCAGTTTGCGCATTACGTCTGAACCATCCAGATCGCTGCGCGGGTCAGGCTCGGTAAGTCCTTGTTGCCATGCTAAATCGACCAGTTCGCTAAACGGTATTGAGCCGTCGAATTGCTGAAATAACCAAGATAAAGTGCCAGAGAAAATACCAGAGAGGGCGACGATTTCATCACCGCTTTCACGCAAATCACGTACCGTGTGGTTAATGGGTAAGCCTGCGCCAACCGTCGCGTTGTAGAGCCAATGGCGGCTAATTTTCGCGAACGCTTCTTTTATTTGGTGGTAATCGACGCTAGAGGAAGAGCCCGCGACTTTATTCGCTGAGATGAGGTGCACCCCATTTTCAGCAATGCTGAGGTAGTGATCAGCCAGTTCTTTGCTTGCGGTTACATCGAGCACAACCGCTTCGTCATATCCTTGAATATTGCTTAATCGTTGTAGCCAAGCCATTCCTTCACTGGCAATCGCTTCATCGTCAAAATGCTTTAAAACCGATGCTGCATCAATCCCTTGCTCATCAAACCAATAGGTTTGGCTATCGACCACCGCGACCAACTCGAAGTTCATGCCATGGCGTTTTTCTAACTCTGATTTTTGTTCAGCAAAGAGTTTTAACCAACTCGAACCAATGTTGCCTTTGCCACACAGTGCCAGTGCGACCCGTTTTTGCGCCTGAAATAGTTGGTTATGCATACCCACCACTAAGGGGGTGATCGGCGTTTTACGCAGTACTGCGACTAAACTCAGCCCAGATTCGGCTTCACAGATAAACTCGATCGGTGATGAACGTAGCTGTTGATAAAAGCCGTAGCAGTGATTGGGGTTTTTCGTCACTCCCGCACCCACGGCACCGACTAATGAAAAGCCTTCTTTGAGTTTAATTTCTGCTTCAAAAGCGGCATCTTGCAGATGGGCTAGGGCTCCACCTGAAATCTCAGCAGTATAGGCAAGGCGCAGTTGGTGTTGATCGGCTTGAGTATCGAAAGCTAGCGGTTCGAGTTGAGCACGACGCAAGCTGCGTAGTACATCATTTTGTAGGCGCTGGAAGTCATGCCCGTGAGCAAAATTAAGCTCAATCAACAGCACATCATCAAGTGAAGTAATGATTTTGGCACCGCGTCCCGATGCCAATACACGCTCAATACGAGTCGATCCTGCTTCGGGTTGATAACTGCAGCGCAAGTGCAAATCCATGGTGCTTTGCGCCACGGGCTGCAAAGTTCGGCTGTGCAATACTGGGGCGGCAAGGCGCGCTAACTCGTTGGTTTCGTCCAAACGCAGTAGCGGCAGTAAACAGGCATCACTGACAATACGCGGGTCGGCGCTATAAACACCGGCCACATCACTCCAAATCGTTACCCGGTTTACTTCCGCAAGTGCACCGATCATAGTGGCGGAGTAATCGGAACCATTGCGCCCAAGTAGCACAGTATCACCTTGTTCACTGCGAGCCATAAAGCCTGTGATGATCACTCGGTGATGCGCGTGTTGTGCCAAAATTTCTTTCAGCAAAGGGTAGGAGCGAGCGCGATCCACTTCCGGTTGTGTGCCTGCTTGCGCGCGAAGAAATTCGCGGGCGTCTTGTGCCACAGCCGCAAGATTATGTTGATTGAGTAACGCCGCCAATAAGCGTGATGACCACACTTCACCATGGCCAAGTACCGCCGCTTGTTGAGCTGGCGATAGGGGCGCGCAAAGCTGACCCAAGGTGCGAATTTCGTTGGTGAGTAAAGTGATGAGCGGTTGCGCTGCATCTTCATCGAGCAGCGCGTTGATTAAATCGATTTGGTACTGACGGACCGATTGCAAGTTCTCATGAGCCACTCGGCCATCTTTATTGAGAGCGTCGAGAAATTCGATTAAACGATTGGTGGTTTTTCCTGCGGCAGAAACCACCACCAAATCATCAGCTTGAGAATACTCTTTTAAGATATTAACGACCCGTTTGTAGCATTCAGGATCGGCAAGGCTGCTACCGCCAAACTTGTGCAATTGACGTAGGGCAGTCATTAATAGGCCTCCTTCGCTTTAGCAAAGGCTTGAGCGAGATCGTCAATCAAATCTTGGGCATCTTCTAAGCCGACCGATAGGCGTAATAGCTGCTGTGAAACACCGGCTTCGGCCAACGCTTCTTCGCCCATCGCTCGGTGAGTCATCGAAGCGGGGTGGCAGATTAAGCTCTCCACGCCTCCTAATGATTCTGCCAGTGAGAATAATGTTAACTGAGAGACAAAATATTTGAGCTGTTCAAAGCTGCCCGCAAACTCAAAACTGAGCATAGAGCCAAAGCCAGATTGCTGCTTTTTCGCTATCTCATGGCCAGGATGCTCTGGCAAACTCGGGTGATAAATGACCTTTACTAAGGCTTCGCTTTGCAGATAGTCCAAAATGGCACGTGAGCTTTCCTCATGGACGCGCATTCTTGCGCCTAAGGTACGAATGCCACGCAGCGTCATATAGCTATCAAAAGGGGTTCCCGTTGAGCCAAGGCAGTTGCCCCACCATGCTAGCTCTTCAGCGTGCTGCTCTGTTTTGGTGATAACAACTCCGCCAATCACATCGGAGTGGCCGTTGATGAATTTGGTGGTGGAGTGGATGACAAAATCTGCGCCCAACTCTAATGGTTTTTGGAAAACTG
Organism: Vibrio sp. V08_P9A1T1; assembly: GCF_963874405.1. NCBI lineage: Bacteria > Pseudomonadati > Pseudomonadota > Gammaproteobacteria > Vibrionales > Vibrionaceae > Vibrio > Vibrio sp. V08_P9A1T1. The sequence continues at coordinate 3,004 of NZ_CAWNIB010000001.1, read as the reverse complement.
GCGTTAAGAAGGTGTTGTCAACCGCCACTAATGCACCGACGGCGTGTGCTTGTTGGCAAATATCAGCAATATCTACCACGCGAACTAATGGGTTGGATGGGGTTTCAATGAGTACCAATTTAGGTTTTTTCGCCAAAGCGGCCTGCAAAGCGTTTGGATCGGATTGATCAATAAAGAGTGTCTTAAAATCGCCTTTTTTGGCGCGTGTATTAAACAGGCGATATGTGCCACCGTAACAGTCATGCGGGGCCACGATCAGATCGTCAGGACTTAAAAAGGCGGAAACCCATAGATTCAGCGCCGAAGTGCCACAGTTAGTCACCACCGCGCCTTGACCCGATTCGAGTTCAAACAACGCTTTTTCGAGCAGACCTCGATTCGGGTTGCCAGAGCGTGTGTAATCGTATTTAGGTACTTCACCAAACGCAGGAAAGCTATAATTTGTCGAAAGATAAATTGGAGGCACAACAGCATGATATTGAGAGTCGGATTCAATACCGGTTCTAACGGCGATGGTGGCTGGCTTGCGAGTGGTCATGACGGTTTCCTTACTTAATTAAACTCAATAAACTGACTTTTATTGAGGGGTTCCTGCTTTATCTGGGGACAACGAAAGGGCAACGTCCATTGTCTCGAGTATTAGCTATATCCGATAGTGCGTGAGATTGCTATCCCCTTTCTAACTTGAAGTTGCTGCGATGTTGGCTAGATTCACCTACTTCAATCACATAGTCTGGCTGCCTTGACTTGTCGCTCTGCTGAAATTTCAAGTATTTCGGGTATCTCTTTGTCGATAATGGCACACTTTACTGAACTCAAAAGAAGACGTCAATATATCTAGACGTCTATATGTCTTTGCTTGTGGCGGTAAATCCCGCTAAAATCCAACTTTCAAATTTTTAACGACCAATTACGATAACGAAGGTGCGCAATGGCAGACTGGAATGGGGAATACATTAGCCCATATGCTGAACATGGGAAGAAGAGTGAGCAAGTCAAAAAAATCACCGTTTCAATCCCATTGAAAGTGTTGAAAGTATTAACTGATGAGCGCACTCGCCGTCAAATCAATAACTTACGCCACGCAACGAACAGTGAGCTGCTGTGTGAAGCCTTCTTGCATGCTTATACCGGTCAACCTTTACCGACCGACGAAGATTTGAGAAAAGATCGTCCAGACGATATTCCGACGGAAGCAAAAGCATTAATGACCGCCATGGGCATTGAATTTGAAGCGTATGATGATGAAGAAGTGTAGCGCGTAATTGCGGTACAACGAGATAAAATCGAGAGGATACTGGGTAAGTTGCCATTGTGACTTTGGCTCTGTGTCTCAGAATATAAAAAAACCGCTGAAAGTCAGCGGTTTTTTTTCGAGCGAGGCATTTAGCCGCTCAAGCTTATGATTATTCTTGCATGTAATTGACAGGCATCTCGATTCGAGCGACGCCAGAGTCAACCGCTGCTTGAGCAACCGCTTTAGCAACACGAGGCAGTAGGCGTGGGTCCATCGGTTTTGGAATGATGTATTCAGGGCCGAAACTTAACGCTTTTACGCCTGCAGCTTTCAACACTTCAGCCGGCACTTCTTCTTTAGCCAGTTCACGTATCGCCTCAACTGCGGCTAGCTTCATTTGGTCATTAATTTCACTAGCACGGACATCCAAAGCGCCACGGAAAATAAATGGGAAGCACAACACGTTGTTGACTTGGTTTGGATAATCGCTACGACCTGTGCCGAGAATTAAATCGTCACGTACCGCGCGTGCGAGTTCCGGTTTAATTTCTGGATCCGGGTTTGAGCAAGCAAATACGATCGGTTTATCGGCCATTAATTTTAGCGCTTCGGCAGGCAGCAGGTTGGGGCCTGACACACCTAGGAATAAGTCAGCGCCTTCAATCACATCTTCCAGTGTGCGTTTGTCGGTGTTATTAGCAAACAACTGCTTATATTCATTAATGTCATCGCGACGAGTATGAATCACACCTTTGCGATCAAGCATGTAGATTTTTTCACGCATTGCGCCGCACTTAATCAATAGTTCCATGCAAGCGGTGGCTGCTGCGCCAGCGCCAAGACAGACGATAGTGCATTCGTTGAGTTTCTTGCCTTGCAGTTCAATCGCATTGAGCATGCCAGCGGCGGTAACAATCGCAGTGCCGTGTTGATCGTCATGGAAAACAGGCACATTACAGCGTTCGATCAAACGGCGTTCAATCTCAAAGCAATCTGGTGCTTTGATATCTTCTAAGTTGATGCCGCCAAAGGTGTCGGCGATGTTGGCAACCGTATCGACAAATTCATCGATTGTGCGGTGTTTTACTTCAATATCAATTGAATCAAGTCCAGCAAAGCGTTTAAACAGTAGCGCTTTTCCTTCCATGACGGGCTTGGAAGCCATCGGACCTAAGTTACCTAAACCAAGAATAGCCGTGCCGTTTGAGATCACAGCGACGGTGTTGCCTTTCGCAGTGTATTTATAAACGTTGTCGATGTTCTGTGCGATTTCACGAACCGGTTCAGCGACGCCCGGGCTGTAAGCTAAAGCAAGGTCTTCAGCCGAGTCGGCAGGCTTAGTTAGTGAAATGGCAATTTTACCCGCGGTTGGGTAAGCATGGTAATCGAGTGCGCGTTGGCGAAATTGTTCTTCTGCCGTTAATTCTTGGTGAGTGTCATCAGACATAGGTATAAGTGCTCGTGTTGGATTGGAAAAGGTCCATAATTCTAATGGATGTCGCTCAAACTTCCTAGGCGGGAACCTGACGTGCTTCATCAAAAAATGGAGAAAATGTCGCAGATAAGACCAGTGCGTACTGACAACTATACAAAAAATGCCAACAAAAAAGGATGCCGAAGCATCCTTTTTTAATTTTCTAGCAAAAAAGAGATTATTTGCTAGAAAGAGCACCGAAACGCTTGTTGAAGCGATCTACACGGCCGCCAGTATCAACGATACGTTGCTTACCAGTGTAGAATGGGTGACATTTGTCACACACGTCTAGG